>DATHEH010000191.1:0-18335 GCA_035318685.1 Ferruginibacter sp. | reverse complement strand
ATCAGCTAAATGGTGCAATAGTGAACCCCGGTTATACGATCATGGATCCTGCGGGCTTTGCTTCCAATGCTGCAAATTTTGCATCATTGTATTCAACACCTAACGGTGCATGGACACTGGCAATGGCTGATGGCGGCCCTGCTGATCTTGGTACTTTAACTTCATGGTCTCTTAGTATAACCTATACTGCCGGTACTCCTCCTCCTGTAAACGGAATATGGACACCGATAGCAGGATTGTTTACCGACCCGGCAGGATTGATCTCTTACGTAGCCGGTACGCCAATGCAAACCGTGTATGCATTGCCTGCAACCAGCACTACCTATTCTGTTACAGTTAGCAGTATTGGGCCGGATGCAACACAAACATTCACCAACCCTGCACCTATCACCATCACTAACGGAGGTTCTACTCCTTATCCGTCCAGCGTTGTGGTGAGCGGATTACCAACAACGGGAGTTTCTGTAAGCGCAGTAAGGTTAAATGGCATAAGCCATACCTGGTCTGATGACGTTGATATCATGCTGCAGTCTCCAACAGGACAAAATGTGATACTGATGTCTGATGTTGGTGGTGCAAGTGCTATGAACAGTGCGATCTATACTTTTTCTGATGCCGGCGCGGCAATGGGCGCAGGCGCTAACCCTACGGGTACTTACAGACCAACCAATATTGTTGGAACCCTGGGTGTTGAGCCTGATAATTTCCCTGCCCCGGGTCCGGGCGCTGTTGCGCAGCCCACACCAGCTTTATCATTGTTTGGTAATACAGCCAATGTGAATGGTACCTGGAGATTATTTGTAGTAGATGATTTTGCCGGAGATGACGGTTCTATCTCAGGGGGCTACTCTATAATTTTCAATTACCCAACTCCAGGTTGTACATCACCTGCAAGATTGGTTCCTGTTACAGTGAATACACCTGTAACTATTCTTACCCAACCCGTTAGTGCTACTGTATGTACCGATAAGGTAGCCAGCTTTAGCATAACGGTAGCAGGTACTGCCCCTACCTACCAATGGGAGGTAAGTGCCGATAATGGTAATAACTGGACCCTTGTGAATAATGGCGGGGTTTACAGTGGTGCTACTTCAGCAACACTTGTTATAACCGCACCACCTGTAACCATGAATAATTACCAATACAGGGTAAGGGTAAATGGTGCAGCGCCTTGCGGTTCTTTAACTTCACAGATAGTGGTATTGCGGGTTAACCCATTACCCATTGTTGTAATAGCGGCGAGTCCTTATACAAGCCTGTTACCAGGATTGTCGACAACCCTTACCTCTACGGTAACGCCTGCTGGTGCAGCATCTTACCAGTGGTTGTTGAATGGAGCTGCTGTCAGCCCCCCTGCCGGTACCGGTGCTTCATTACCGGTAAATGTAACCGGTTTGGGTACTTACACATTGAGGGTTACAGATGTGAATGGATGTAGCAGTACTTCCAACGCATTAACTATTACTGATTCTATCTCAAGTAAGGTGTTCATCTATCCTAATCCAACTAACGGCCTCTTCGAGGTGAGGTATTACAGTGCAGCAAACAATGCAGGCCTGCCAAGAGCAATAGTGATCTATGATGGAAAAGGATCGAGGGTATTAACACAGAGCTATACCATCGGAAGACCTTATGACAGGATGGGTGTTGACCTGAGAGGAAAAGGAACGGGTGTTTACTGGGTTGAAGTTGTTGATGCAAACGGAAACCGTTTGGCCATCGGAAGGGTGGTAATAACCAGGTAATACAAATAATAACATACATTTTAAAGCCCCACGTGATCGTGGGGCTTTTTTTATAAGTGCGTTCTTAAGATAAAATGGAAGTGATCCTTATTTATATTCCCCGAATATCTTTCTCAGTTCATCAGATATCTCACCAAGGGTGCAATAACATTCCACCGCTTCAACCACGGCTGGCATCAGGTTTTCACCGCTCAGGGCTTTTTCATGTAGTGTTTTTAAAGCGGCAGCAACCTTTTCATTGTCTCTTTTGGATCTAAGCGTTTTCAGCTTTTCCACCTGCAGGCTTTGCACGTTTGCGTCTATTTTAAATACAGGTATTGTACCCGTTTCCTTTGCCTGGAATTTGTTGACGCCAACAATTATCTTTTCGCCATTCTCGATCTGGCGCTGGTATTCATAAGCGCTTTTTGCGATCTCATCCTGTATGAATCCCTGTTCAATGGCCGCAACACTGCCACCCATGGCATCAATTTTTTCCACCAGTTTCCAGGCGGCAGCTTCAACCTCATCCGTAAGCGCTTCTACAAAATAACTGCCGGCCAAAGGATCTGCCGTATCAGGCGCCCCGCTTTCGAAGGCAACAATTTGCTGCGTACGCAAAGCAATGCCTGCGGCTTCTTCGGTGGGCAGGCTTAAAGCCTCATCGTACCCGTTAGTATGTAAAGATTGTGTACCACCCAATACCGCAGCCAGTGTTTGAATGGTTACACGGGTGATATTGTTGAATGGCTGCTGTGCAGTTAAAGTGCTGCCACCGGTCTGTGTATGAAAACGCAGCATCATTGCCTTGGGATCTGTAGCGCCAAGTTCTTTCATTATTTTTGCCCACATGCGCCTTGCTGCCCTGAATTTTGCAGCTTCTTCAAACAGGTTATTATGTGCATTAAAAAAGAATGAAAGCCTTTTGCCAAAAACATTTATATCCAATCCTTTTTCCAAAGCAGCCTTCACATAAGCTTTGCCATTGCTTAGCGTAAATGCGATCTCCTGCACTGCTGTACTTCCTGCCTCACGAATATGGTAGCCTGAAATGGAGATCGTATTCCATTTTGGAACCTCCTTAGCACACCATTCAAAAATATCGGTGATGATACGCATGGATGCCCTGGGCGGATAAATATAAGTTCCACGTGCAGCATATTCCTTTAAAATATCGTTCTGAATGGTACCGGTGATCTTCTCCAGGTTTGCACCCTGTTTTTTTGCAAGGGCTACATAAAGGGCCAGCAGGATGAACCCGCTTGCATTTATGGTCATCGAACTGGAAACCTCATCCAGCCTTATTCCACGGAATAATATTTCCATATCTTCCAGGCTGTCGATTGCAACACCAACCTTGCCAACCTCGCCATCAGCTAAAGGATGGTCACTGTCATAGCCGATCTGCGTAGGCAGGTCAAATGCCACACTTAAACCGTTAACACCCTGGGTCAATAGATAATGATAACGTTGATTGCTTTCTTCTGCAGTTGAAAATCCTGCATATTGCCGCATGGTCCATAATTTTCCCCGGTACATATCCCGTTGTACACCGCGGGTAAAAGGAAATTCCCCGGGAGATTCATTCCTGTTCACGGGCTGCTCGTAGAGTTCTTTTATTTCGATCCCGGAGTCAGTGAATATTTTTTTGTCGGCAGGCATATTTAATTATTGGAGAACATTATAAAATAACACCCGTTTTTTATAAAAGATGTTTTGCTTCAAATTGCAATGCACTCAATACAACGGTGTTCAATTCTGCATTGGTGGTAGCCACATATTCCAATATGCGTTTACTTAGCTCAATGGCATTCTCTTGTGAAGGTAAGGTAGCGGCGATCTGGTTGATGATGAAAATATTCTGTTCTTTTAAATTGCCGATCGCTTTCCACATCTCCGGGCTGATGTATATCTGCTGGCTCACGTTATATTCATATTCCGATCTTAAAGTATCCAGTAAAGCGATCTGCAGGTCAACCACGGTCATGCCGTTGGAAGAAGTACGTGATACCAGGTTTTTTAATGAAGACCTTTCGGCATACAAGGTAAAGCGTTCATAGGCCTGTAGCCTTAGTTTCAGTGTCTCGTTATTGATACCCAGCCGTTCCCTGATCTCATCTTTCATGCCTTTAAATTCGGCCAGTAGCCAGGCAACCGCAATGAAGAACATAAAGATCGCCCCGAGAATGATATTTTGAACTGTGCCTTCAGAAAGGTTCATATATGAATAATTTCAAACAAAATTAAGGGTTTGTATGCATGTTAGGCGGCAGACTTTACAGGTTCACTAACAAAATGAAATCGTAAATCGTAAAAGCAAATTGCATTTATTGCATAATTTTGTAAAAATGTTATTGATATGGAAACTACAACAGCAGTACCGGTGAGCTTAACGTCTTCTGCAAAAGAGGAGATAAGGCGGCTGATGAATGCAGAGGGTTTTGATAAAAGCCAGTTCCTGAGGATCGGTGTAAAGGGTGGGGGATGCAGCGGCATGACCTATGTTTTGGGCTTTGATGCCAGGACTGAAAAAGACGAGAGTTTTAAAATTGACGGTATCTTTATTATCATGGAAAAAGCGCATGGTATCTACCTTGCCGGTATGGAGATCGACTGGCAGGGCGGATTGAACAGCCGTGGCTTTACTTTTAATAATCCCAACGCAAGCAAGACCTGCGGATGCGGAACAAGTTTTGCGGTTTAACCCATAAAATATTGGATATAAAAAAACCACGTTATTTAACGTGGCTTTTTTATTATAAGTTGTGGCTTTTATTTTACCTTTTTTGTTTCAGTTAGCTTTTTCGCCTCAACTACGGTATCTACTATACCCAGTGGCTTGTCCTTAGCAAAATCAACCAATACAGGTACGCCCACAAAGATAGAAGAGTAAGCACCGGTAACCACACCGATCAACATTGCAAAAGCAAATCCACGTGTTACCTCACCTCCGAAAATGAACAGGATCAGGATAACCAGGAATACGGTTACTGATGTCATAATGGTACGGCTTAGGGTATCATTGATCGCCCTGTTGATGATCGTTGTCTTATCTGCACCTTTCAGGTCCCTGGAGTACTCACGTATCCTGTCAAACACGATTACGGTGTCGTTCATCGAGAAACCAATTACAGTAAGTATGGCCGCAATAAAGTGCTGGTCAATCTCAAGCGGGAACGGTACAATGTTCTTAAAGAAAGAGAACACTGCCAAAGTTACCAATACGTCATGGATCAGGGTTAATATGGTACCTGCTGAATATCTCCAGTCTTTGAAACGGATGAAAATATAGAGGATGATAATAAACATGGCAAACAGCGTTGCTTTAAAAGCTCCACGTTTAAGGTCATCAGAGATACTTGGCTGCACTTCCGAATAAGCCTGTATATTATTTTTTACAAACTGTTCATAGGTAAGTGTTGCCGGTAATACTTTCTTAAGACCCAGGTATAACCTTGATTTAACAGCACTGTCGGCATTATTAGCACCCTTCAGGTAAGCAGTTGTAATATTCAAATGGCGCGAATCACCAACTGTCTTTATGGTTACATTATCGCCATCCAAAGATTTCTTCAGGTCATCACGTATATCATCATTCACAACCGGGCGATCAAATTCAATAGTGTAGCTACGGCCACCTTTAAATTCCACACCTAAATGAAAGCCATTGAAGAAAGCACCGATACCTGCAATTAATACAAATGCGGAAATGACATAAGCCACCTTCCTGTATTCAACAAATTTGAAATTTGCTTTTTTGAAAAGGCGCTTAGAAAAATTAGTGAAATAATTGAAATGACGGTTCTTTTTTGTCCAGTAGTCTGTGATCAGCCTCGAAACCAATATACCACAGAACAAGGATAATAATATACCAATGATCTGGGTTGTGGCAAAGCCAAGTACAGGACCCAATCCAAAATATACCAGGATGATCGCTGTTAATAATGAGGTAACGTGGGCATCAATAACCGGGGCAAGCGAGCGGCTGTAACCGTCAGTTACTGCCTGTTGGTATGATTTACCCTTTGTAAGTTCATCTTTTATCCTTTCAAAAATGATAACATTGGTATCTACCGCCAGGCCGATTGTGAGTACCAAACCCGCGATACCAGGCGCTGTTAAAGTGAAGCCCATGGCCGTTAATACCCCAATGGTAAACAGCAGGTTCAGTATCAGGGCAATATTGGCAACCCAGCCACCGGTGTTGTAATACACCAGCATTAAAATAAATATTATGAGGAATGCTATGATAAATGACATTGCACCACCTCTTACTGCTTCCTTACCCAGGGTAGGGCCTACAACCGTTTGTGCAACAATTTTAGCCGGTGCATCCAGCTTACCTGATTTTAAGATGTTTGCAAGATCCTGAGCTTCCTGTACGGAAAAACTTCCTGCGATCTCAGAATTACCACCTTCAATGGGGCCATTCACATTTGGCGCAGAGTAAACAATATTATCCAATGCAATGGCAATCGGCCTGCCTACATTCTTTGCAGTAAGCCTTGCCCAGATCCTTTGACCGGTGTTGGTCATCGTCATCATAATTGCAGGGCGCCCTTTTTCATCAAAATCCTGTTTGGCTTCTTCCACACCCTCACCTTCAAGGGGGGCCTTATCTGAACCCAACTGTGTTTTTATTGCGTATAAAGGGAGGTAACGCATTGAGGTTTTCTCCGCTTTTTCTTCCACCCCAAATAAGAATTTCACATCTGCAGGCAGTGCACTTTTAACCACCTCGTTGTTCATGTATTCTGCAAACAGGCCTGTATCCTGCAAAGCAACACTGCCGATATTTGACATGAAGAATTGCTTGCCGTTATTATCTGTTTGCGGGTTTATGGGATTAATGACCCTGAAAAAGGGATTTACATTCTTTGCCTTTAAGGTCGTATCAGCTTTACTTGTGCTATCACTTACGCCATTAAGATAATTCTGCAGATTCTCATCAGCTACCTTTAAAGAATTAGCCAACTCATCAATGCGGTAAACTTCCCAGAACTGGAGATAGGCAGAGGCCTGTAATAATTTACGTACCCTGTCCACATCCGTAACACCCGCAAGTTCCACGTTGATAATACCTTTGTTCTCATCAAAATTGATATTGGGTTGTGCCACACCAAATTTGTCAATACGGCGAACCAATATTTTATAGGTTTCCTGGATGGCAAGCGAGGCTTTATCCTTTAATTTTTTCGTAACTGCATCATCGCTGTCGGTGATCTTTACATCTTTACCGGCGCCGGCAAAAATGGAGGATAATTTTCCAGCCCCGTTCTGTGCGATATAAGCATCAGTGAACAAGGTTATGAAATTTGCATCACTGGTCTCTTTTTTTGTAGTAGCCGTGCTTATCGCATTTACTAATTGCGGGTCTTTAGGATTATTGCTTAAGGATTTTAAAAGATCCTCAACACTCACATCCAGCGTTACGCTAACACCACCCTGGAGATCCAACCCGAGGTTCAACTCATTTTCTTTACACTGCTTGTAAGTAGTTCCAAAGATGGGATAGATCTTTTTGTCGGCGGTACTGTCAAGTATGCGCTTTTTCCTGAACTCAACTGCCGTAGCTTTTTCTTCACCCTTTAATTGAGGAAAAGCAGTTCTTACAATTTTTTCTGCTTTCTTTTCTACGCCATTCTCGTAATTACGCACCACCCATGTATAGGATAATTCCCAAAGCGAAATAATAATAAGTGCAATTGTAAAAAACCAAACTAAACCTTTAAGTCTCATAATAATTAACTTTTAATAGCTACTTTGTTGTGATTTTAGAAGTGTGCAAAGATAGGGGAAAAACCGATTGACTATTATTGGCCGTTAATTTTAGAATTTTATGCATTTTACACCTAAATTCTACCCATGCGTCTTATTCATTTTTTAACCGGCCTTGCTTTTGTTTATGCCAGTACAACTGCCGGCAAGGGACAATTTCGGGGTAACAGGCCAGTCGCCCTTGCCACCACGCTTACTACAGACACGGTAAAGACCGATGACTTTTTAGAAGCTTTACTAAAACAGCACCCCGCTTATTTCGATAGTATTTTACGAAACCGCAGGGATCTGAACGTACAGGTCATATATACGCAGGTGAACCGGGGGGCAAATGGCATTGCCGATCTGAAACATCATTACTTTAATATGGATGCGGCGAGATATTTCTACCCGGCGTCAACAGTTAAACTTCCAATAAGCCTCCTCGCGCTGCAACGCCTGAATGAATTGAAAGACAAAGGTATTGACAGGAATACTACATTATTACATGAAGCGGCTTACAGCGGCCAAACCGAAGTCTATAATGATCCCACAACTATAAATGGCAAACCAACCATTGCCCACTATATTAAAAAAATATTGATGGTGAGTGACAATGATGCTTACAACCGCTTATATGAATTTTTAGGGCAGGAATATATAAACAATGAATTGCATAAAAAGGGGTATGCAGATGCCCAGGTACTCCACCGCCTGGACATTTTTTTAACGGAGGAAGAGAACCGGCGAACCAACCCCCTTAAATTCCTGGACAGTAATAATAAAGTATTGTACAGCCAGGCCGAACAAAGGAATAATGCAAAATATGCTCAAAGAACAGATAGTATGGGGCTTGGTTATTATAAAGCAGGTAAACTGGTGAATGGCGCAATGGATTTTTCTAAAAAGAACCGTATCAGTCTAGGAGACCTGCATAATATGCTGGTAGGTATCGTATTTCCAAATAAAGTGAGATCAAACCAGCGGTTCAATTTAACTGAAGACGACAGGCAATTTGTTTTGAAGTACATGAGCCAGTATCCTACCGAAAGCGATTATCCTCCTTATGCTGCTGACACAGCAAATTACTGGCCGGCTTACTGCAAATTTTTATTATTCGGAAGAGAGAAAGGAAACCTGCCGGAGAACATTCGCATTTTTAATAAAGTTGGTGATGCATACGGGCATATGATCGATGTGGCTTACGTGGTGGATTTTAAAAACCAAATTGAATTCTTTGTGTCTGCTGCCATTTATTGCAACAGTGATGGAATATTGAATGATGACAAGTATGATTATGAACGTCTCGGTCGCCCGTTCATGAAACATTTGGGAGAAGTTATCTACGACTATGAATTAAAAAGGCCGTATAAAAACAGGCCTGATCTTTCAGCGCTTATATTTAAGTACGATAAATAGTTATTTTTGTCAGCAACCAAAAACGAGTTAATGCAATTATCATCACTACTGCAACGCTTCAATGAGCCCGAAACATTAAAAATGGCAAAGCTTGGAAGAGAGCTGAGGGCAAAAGGCTTTGATATAACGGACCTGAGTTTGGGTGAGCCCGATTTTGATACGCCTGATCATATCAAGCTGGCTGCAAAAAAAGCCATTGATGAGAATTATAGTCATTATACTCCAGTGGCAGGTTACCCCGACCTGCGCCAGGCCATTTGCGAAAAATTAAAAAGAGATAATGGACTGGAATATGCTCCCGAACAGATCGTGGTGAGTACAGGAGCAAAACAAAGCATTTACAATACGGTATTGAGTGTTGTTGATGCAGCTGATGAAGTAATTATCCCAACACCATATTGGGTAACTTATTCCGAGATCGTAAGAATGGCCGGGGGAGAAGTGAAATTTGTGAGCACATCCATTGAAAATGGTTATAAAATAACGCCGCAGGAATTGGAAGAAGCGATAACTGAAAAGACAAAACTCTTCATGTTCTCTTCACCATGCAATCCCAGTGGTGCAGTATATTCAAAAAAAGAATTGACAGTCCTTGCAGAAATTTTTAAAAAACATCCCGCAGTTTTCATCATGAGTGATGAGATCTATGAGTATATCAATTTTGAAGGCAGGCACGAAAGCCTGGCGCAGTTCGATTTTTTAAAAGACCGTGTCATCGTCATCAATGGCTTAAGTAAGGGTTATGCCATGACGGGCTGGAGGCTTGGTTATATTGCTGCGCATGCATCGTTAGCGAAGGCATGTGAAAAGATACAGGGACAGGTTACCAGCGGGGCCAATGCTGTTACACAAAGAGCAGCCATAGCAGCGTTAACAGGTGATATGAAACCCACGGCAATGATGGTGACCGAATTCACAAAAAGAAGAAAAAGAGTGATGGAACTATTGAAAGAGATACCATTCATTGAATGCAGCGAGCCGGAAGGAGCATTTTATGTTTTCCCGAAGCTGAGCCATTATTTTGGAAAGAAAGACGGGGATGAACTTGTAGAAAATGCCGATGACCTTTGCATGTACCTGTTGAACAAAGCGCATGTTTCCACAGTAACGGGTAAGGCATTTGGTGAGCCCAATTGTATCCGTATATCTTTTGCAAACAGTATGGAGAATATTGAGAAAGGATTTGCAAAAATTAAAGGGGCGCTGGCGAATCTGGCATAAGAGCCGGGACGCTCAAAGCGGCATGGATACTACACCTCTTATGATCTGACGTGCCCGTCTGATCATGTTTTTTTCGCGATCCATTTAATGGTCAGACAGGGGCGTCAGACCATTACTCAAACAATTCCAGTTTATTTTTAGGCCTGCGGTTATCCAGCCACTTAAAACCTTTGAGTTCTTTTTTATCTGCAGGGATCTGTCGTATGGGATATAAGGTCCCATCAACATTATTTACAAACTTTACCTTGTTCAATTCCTTTTTCACAAAATAAATGTCTATCACGTCACCGCTGCTCCGGTTCATGCCGATATAGGCACTGTCGTCATCCTGCGGGTAAAAGATACTTTCAGCAGGTGAGCCCTTTACCCTCACATAATCTATGTTGCCATTGACAAAATACCCATTCAATGTGCGACCTGCCATCTGGTTGTACAACCCATCAGTTGCTTTATTAATGACCATGCCGTTATAAAAAACATAAAGCCGTTTCGGTTTTCGGTCCTCGGTATACATATATATGGTATCGCCGGTTACCTGTGATTTGTCATTCCATACAACGGGTTCACCAAACAATTTAAAAGTAGAATCGGCGGTGGAGTAGTGGAGGCTGTCGCTCACTGCCTGCAGGGAATCATTGAAGATGCGTACGTGGTGAAAAGCTAAAAAATACCTGATGGTGGTATCAGCTGAATTGACCTTTACTACCATTGCCGTTTTCGAAGTGTCTTTAGCAACCGGTTCAGTTTTCAATGTATCTGTTATGGTCAATGGCTCTGCCAGGGTATCTGTTGCAACCAATGAATTACTCAAGCTGTCATATACAAACAAGGGGCTTTCCGTCGTATCTGTTATCAGCAGGGTGGTTTTCAAAGTATCTACCTGGGTTACGATCTTCTGTTCAGTACTGTCATATATCCTCAGGCCGGAGTACAAAGTATCTGCTGTAATATATGTACTGTCATTGTCTTTATAGAAGATCATAACGGATTTACGGGTTGCTAAAAACGATTTCATTTTGCTATTGCCAAGTATTTCTCCACCTAACACAATTACCTGGTTAACGCTATCCACCATTTTAGCATTGCCTTGTAGTTGGAAAGCTCCGCTTTTCTTGTCCCATGCCATTTTATCCGCGGCAAGACTTATGGTACTATCGCTATAATAACTGCGGTCGAAAAAAATTGCTTCTCCGGTTGCCAAATTGTAGGTCCCCGATTTTGTATTTATAACACTGCCATCCTTACCAACAATTTGCGTTGGAGAAATAAAAGTGGCGATATTTGTTTTGATATTGTACAACAAACTGTCGGCGTATATATTCCGGTCAGGGTCTACAAGATGAACTTCTCTTTTGAAATAAACGTCTTTTGTATCGGAATAATAAACGCCTTCACGGCTGGTGAGTACGGTTCCCTGGTTAGTGATTTTGCCGCCATTTTTATAAGTAGCAATACCCGTTGCCAGGTTGTATTCCAGTTCATCGGTTAGGAGGGTTCCTTTTTTATCCGTGAGTCTTACATTCTTTTGTAGATAGGCCATTCTTTCATTACCAACATAGCGCAGGTATTGGGCATAGGTATGAATGCTGTCGTTATCATTGATGTGAATGTTGCCATAGGCCTCCACAATATTTGTTTTACGGTTGATGGTGGCGCTGTCGCAATAAAATGTGGTGAGCCCCTCTTTAATGATAACATTGCCCGCAATGGTTTCCAACACGGTGGATGCATCAATGGTCTTCATGCGCAGGTTGTTACCTTGTATGATGCGGATCACCCTTATGGTATCTGATGAAGGCGTAGGAATGATGACCTGTTGCGCAGAGATACTACAGCAGTAAATAAGAAAGAAGAAGAATAAAAAAATGCTGATGGTAAATTTCAATCGCAAGGTTCCTGTTTTAAATTCAGCCTGTAAGTTGCGGTTTTATTTTATAACAGAATGGTAAAATTAGTTTTGCCTAAGGTACGGTGCATTAATGGTATCCGGCAAAGGAACGGTCAAACCTTTACTGCGGTTCTTTCCGCCAAACACCGAAATGTTAACGTATCTCTTTGGATTTGCCTTTACATCATCCAGCAGCAGGTTGATTTTATTGGCTGTTGCTGAAAGGTTGTTGTATAATCTTTTGTCATTCAATAAAAGCCCGGCGGTACCATCGTTACTGTTCAGTTTATTAACGGCTGATTTCAGATCAGTGACGGTTGCATTTAGTGTATTGAGTGTTTTTTCCACGTCTAATTTTGAAAGATTGGTAGCAGTTTTGTCCAGGTTGTCCAGCGTGCTTGTTATTTTGCCATTGTTTTTGGCAAGGTTATCGGTAAAAGCATTAAGGTTATTCAATGTTTTTGCCAGTGTGCCTGTTTGTGTGTTCAGCAATATATTTAAAGACGCGGATGAAGTGATCAGGTTCGCCGTTGTTTTATTAAGGTTTTCCAGTGTTGCCCCGATATTGTTCTTTGCAGTGGGATCAAGTATGCGGTTCACGGCTAACAAAACCGAATCTATTGCGGCAACAGCCTTGGCCACCTGGTCAAAAACGGGGTCTACTTTACTCAATACTTCATTAAATATCCCCGACGAGGCTGCAGTGCGAATGGTGTCGTCCTTTGGTATATACTGGTTTGCATCACCCAGCCTGATGTCTACGCTCGTTGTTCCTAATGGATTTGTTTTGATAACAGCAAAAGAATTGACAGGGATATTGACGTCCTTCGTAAGGTTCATATTCACGAGGATCTCCTTCATGTTCTTATCAGTAGTGATGCGGTAAACAGTACCCACCTGCAACCCGTTTATCATCACCGGGTTTGAATTGGCAAGGCCCTGCACATTGGTATATTTGGCGTAAAGGGTATGGCTTTTCCCAAATAAGGATTTTCCTTTTAAAAATGTGAAACCCAGTACCAGCAAGGTGATAGCAACTGCAGTAAGTGCACCTATTTTTGTTTCATTCGTGATCTTCATCTTGGCAGTTATATTTTAGAACCATCTTGCGGTATCGCTTGACGAATCAAAAAAAAGTAGTTTTTAATTGTTATTTTGTAATTCAAATCTTACCGATGCATTGTTCTTGAGGTCGGCTGAAAGGCGAACTTCATACCTGTTAACGCCATCGGTTATGATCATTAATGCGGTATTAGGTGGAATGTCTCCCAGGTTATCCGCATATAAAATTAATTCATTTGTTTTTCCTTCAGCTAAATTAAGCGTAAAAGAATGAGCCTTTGCTGTTAAGGTCTTTTTATCTATAATCATGCCATTATTAAAATACAACGATACGATATCGTTATCCACCTCACCGTCATCGTACAGGTCTATTTTAACTTTGTTGCTTTTAACCTGTAACAGCTTTACATCTTTGAGCGGTCTTTTTTCCAGGGCGGGAATCTCGTTAATCTTTTCCGGTTTGGATGGAGCGGCAGAAACGCTGTTCGTACCCTCAACCTGTTCTTTGTAACGTTTTACGGCCTGGGTGATCGCTTCTGCCAGTTCCTGCTGACCTTCCTGGCTGTTTAAGTAGCGCTCATCTTCGGGGTTATTGATAAAACCGGTTTCAATTAAAATGGCGGGCATATTTGTTGCCTGTAATACCCATATTCCTTTCTGTCGCTGACTTATTCCCAATGCCTGCCTGCCGGTATTTTCCACTTCTTCATTTACCAATGTGGCCAGGCGGTCACTTCTTTCCTGGTATCTTTTAGCATAGATGCCTGCAAGCGTTCTTCCTTCAGGGCTTTTAAAATCAATGGTGTTCTCCAAAGAATCCACACCTCCTGCTTCAATTTCTATTTCGTCTCCCCCCATTATCGCTTTTAACTTATCACTGGTTTTGTGTGCGGCAAATATCCATACACTGGTGCCTTTGCGTGTAAGCGGTATTTTAAAATATTCGTAAATGGGTTCAACAACCCTGTAAGGTGTTGATTTCTTTTTCCTCTTCTTGCCCTTCCCTGTATAAGTTACTTTATAACGTGTAACCGTATGGCTGCCTACCTGGCGCCTGCCCTGTTTAAGCGGGCCACTGTCGGCATGGATGCATAGGAAAAGATCGCCCTTGTATTCATTGGCAAGCCTTGCTTTTTCGGTAGGGGACTGGTAAATATCTGTTGTACGGGTAGGTACAACATGCACATCCGGCATTTGCCTTTTTAACTCATCCACTAATTTTAAGGTAATAGCGAGTGTAATATCTTTTTCCTTCGACCTTAATGAATTTTCATATTGCCCGGTAGCACCAGGGTCTTTTGTGCCGCCATGCCCTGCATCCACCACAATTGTTTTAATTTTTTTAGGGCCCTGGGAATACAGATCATTTAATATTAACAAATGCAAAGCAGCAAACAGAAATAAAACAGGCACTTTGTTCCTTGGCATATTCATCCATTTAAAAAGGGTTAGTAATTATTCACAAATTCGTTCTGTTATTATGGCTATTTTTGCCATTCTCTACTATGAACCAACTGAACAAAGGTAAGGCAAAATACATATCGGTATTGGTATCGCTGCTGCTGTTATTCGCCATAACGTTGTATTGCAGTGGTAATCGTTTTTATGGTTCACACTTTCACAGTTATTTAACTACCGACACAATTCCTGTTAAGAAGATCATCGCTGCTGATACGCTGATCAAAGATGCTGCAAAAAAACAGGTACCGGTCAATGCAGCAGATTCTTTGAGAACAGTTAGCATTGCCGATACAAATATTGTGGTAAGCGCAGATACCTTTAGTTTTAAAACTTCCAAGGATTCTTTAGATGCGCCGGTTGTTTACCATGCAGATGATTCCATGATCATGGACATACCCGCAAAGAAGATCATCCTCTATGGAAAAAAAGCACAGGTAAATTACCTGGATAATGAACTCAGCGCACCCCGTATAGAATTTGACCAGCGGACTAACCTGGTGAGTGCTTACCTGGTAAAAGATAGTAATGGTAACGTGGTATCTTATCCTCAATTCAACCAGGCTGATTTTAAAACTAAAAGTGATTCCATCCAGTTCAACATGAAAACCCTTAAAGGAATTACAAAGGGAACATATACACAGCAGGACGAGTTATTTGTTTATGGCGAGAGAATAAAAAAAATAAATGCTGACGTTTTTTATGCTTACCGGGGAAGGTTTACTACCTGTAACCTGGATACGCCGCATTTTGCTTTTGTGAGCAAAAGAATAAAATTCATCAATAAACGAATGGCCATTACCGGCCCTGTTCATCCCGAAGTGGAGGCCATCCCCATACCTTTATATTTACCTTTTGGCATTTATCCTTTACGGCAGGGCAGGCATTCGGGTTTACTGGCGCCAACTTTTACAGCCAATGAACAACTGGGGCTTGCACTGGAAGGATTGGGCTATTATAAAATATTCAGCGAAAAATGGGATGCTGTGATCCGCGGAACCATTTATTCCTATGGAGGGTGGACGGCAAATTTAAGCCCCCGTTATTTTAAGCGCTATCGTTACCAGGGAAATTTTGCCATTGACATACAGCGCCTTCGTGACCTCGATAAATCCGGCGCAAGGAATTTTAATTTGCGCTGGTCGCATAATTCAGATCAGAAAGCGAGGCCGGGTGTAAACTTTACGGCCAGTTTAAATGCCGGCAGCAGCGGCTTCAATTCTTCTGTGCCCAACAGCCCGCAACGGAATTTTCAAAACCAGCTCAACTCTTCCATCACTTATTCAAAAGTATGGAAGGATAAGCCCTTTAACCTTTCCGTTAGTGGAAACCATAACCAGAATACGAACACCAAATTATTTAATATCAACCTGCCTGATATCGGCTTTAATGTAAATACAATATATCCTTTTCGTGGCAAAGAAGTTATCGGCACCTATAAATGGTATGAGAACCTGGGCATTGCTTTAAATACCAATATCAGGAGCTTATCTTCTTTTTATGACACGGTGGGAAACTTCTTTAATGAATTCGTTGATAAGTTGCAATGGGGTGCAAACCATAATGTGCCGCTTACTTTATCCCTGCCGCAGGTAGGTAATTTCCAGTTTGGGCCAAGTGTTACTTACCAGGAAAGATGGTTCCAGGAAAAATTCATCCGCACCTGGAACCCTACCACAAAAAAACTGGATACGGTAATAAGCAATGGATTTTATACCGCCAGGGAAATGCAGTTCGGGATGAGTGTATCAACGCGGATCTTTGGTATGTACACTTTCAGAAAGAAAAGTAAGGTGCAGGCCATACGGCATGAGATACGCCCTTCTGTTTCGGCGAATTATAAACCCGACATGAACCGGCATACCTTTTACAGCACACAGGTGGATACGTTTGGGAATATCAGGAGGTTTTCCCTTTATGAGCGGAGTATCTTCGGCCTATTTGGCGAAGGAAGGTTTGGCGGTTTGAATTTTGGTATTGATAACAACCTGCAAATGAAATTGCGTAATAAAAAAGATACTGCTGAGGATGCAACAAAAAAGATCACGCTCATAGATGGCTTTGGTATTACCGGTGCTTATAATTTTCTTGACGATTCATTCCAGCTCAAGCCCTTTAACATCGCATTCCGCACAAACCTGTTTGAAAAGATCAGTATCACTGCGGGCGCTGTTGCCGTTCCTTATGCAACAAACAGCAACGGTGATTTCATTGATAAGCTGATATGGACCCAAAAACCAATCGCATTAGGGAAGATAACCAGTGCCAATGTTGCCATACAAAGCCAGTTCCACGGGGGCGATAAAAAGGAAAAGCTGGCTGTTCCGAACGAGCAGCAAATGATAAACCCGATCTCCGGATTGCCTTTGGACGAATACCAGCAGGAAGCGGCTTATATAAGTAATAACCCGGGTGAATATGCCAATTTTAATATTCCCTGGAGTATCAGTTTTTCCTATGCACTAAATTACCAGCGAACACCTGTTGGCTTTGGTGTAGGGGGATACAGGAAAGTATTTACCCAGAATGTGAACTGGAGCGGCACATTAAACCTTACATCCAAATGGCAGATCGGTTTGAACGGGTATTATAACATCACGGAGAAAGAACTGGGCTCATTAAGTATGTACCTGTCGAGGGAAATGCATTGCTGGCAAATGGCGATCAACATTTCACCGGTAGGGAGGTATCGTTCCTTTAATATCAGCATCAGCCCCAAATCAAATATCCTCAGGGACCTGAAGATAAACCGCACCCGGTATTTTTATGATCTTTAGGATAATGACAGGTTGATAAGTTAACAGGCTGAAAGCCCTCTAAACTTTTCAACCTTTCAACCTTTCAACTTTTCAACCGATCCACATTCTTCACATAATATTCTTTCATTACCTGAAATGTTTTCTCTTTTAATTCCTTCACGGTTATCCCTTCAGAAGATATCGGTGGCAGGAACTGCATACGCAGGCGGGTGGGCAGGAGAAAAAAACTTTTATTGATGGGCATTGCTTTTTTTGTGCCGGTGATAACACAGGGTATGATATCTTTATTTGCTGCAAGGGCTAATTTAAATGCACCTTCATAAAATGTTTTAATGGGTTCACTGGTACGGTTACGGGTTCCTTCAGGATAAATGCACATATGCATCCCGGCTGCTAAAACTTTTTTCATGGTCTCAAAGCTTTTAACGCGGCTTTTTTCATTTTCCCTGTCTACCAAAACAGAGCCCTTGCTGTAATACAAACCGAACAATGGTATTTTAGCAAAGGAAGCTTTTGCGATCGTTTTATTTGCCCCGGGAACGAATGGCGCAGATAAGGGCACATCCAAAAAGGCATTGTGATTGAAAACAACAATATATGCAGTACCCGGCTTAAAATTTTCTTTGCCCCTAACCCTTACCGGGCAGGCGACCAAAAAAAGCCAGGTATTCATCCATATTCTCGAAATGATAATAAAATACCTTTGTCCTGCGGGCTCCTTTATTAAGTAAGATATCATGGCCGGCAAAAAGATGAGCAAAAAAGTGGCGGCGAATGTTATAAGACCCCAGCATGCCCAGATGCGGCCGAATATATTTTTTATCATGTTCATATTAAGGTGTAAGCAATTTCCAGTCTATCGGTGATGATCCCTGTTTTGTTAACAGTTCATTTGTTTTTGAAAAATGCCGGCATCCGAAAAAACCTTTATCAGCTGAGAACGGTGACGGGTGGGCTGCTTTTAAAACAAAATGTTTTGTTTCGTCGATCAGTATTTGTTTATCCTGTGCAAATTTTCCCCAGAGTAAAAATACAATGCCTTTTTTT
>DATHEH010000190.1:0-7991 GCA_035318685.1 Ferruginibacter sp. | reverse complement strand
AAAAATATTTTTTTATTGCTTATTTCCTGCTTCTTACTTCTGTTTTTTCCCTCCTGCTCCGTAAACAAGGCAAAAACGGATGACAGCCTGAAAAAATATTTTGATGATAATAAAGTAGATGGCTGTTTTACCATGCTCAATAATTCAGATGGTGAAATAACGGTGTATAATATGGGCCTGGATACACAGCGTTTTGTTCCTGCTTCAACTTTTAAGATCGTAAATTCTTTGATCGGCCTGCAAACCGGGATAATAACTGATGAGAAGATGCTGATAAAATGGGATGGAAAAACGCGTTTTTATCCCAATGGCGATACAGCTGTGAACTGGAACAAGGATGCAGATATGGCCGAAGCATTTAAAGTGAGTTCGGTTCCTTATTACCAGGAAGTAGCAAGGCGAATGGGGAAAGATACCATGCAGCAATGGATCGACAGCCTGGGCTATGGAAATATGAATATCAGCGGTCCTATTGATTCTTTTTGGCTGAATGGTACATTGAAAATATCACCGGATGAGCAACTGGGGCTTGTGAAAAGATTATACTTTGACCAGTTGCCTTTTCGTAAAAGTGCACAGCAACAGGTAAGGGACCTCATGCTCCAGGAAAATAATACGGCATACAAGTTGAGTTATAAAACCGGCTGGGATCATGATGAGAATGGCAAGGGTATTGGCTGGGTTGTAGGCTGGATAGAAGAGAACAAGCACGTGTACTTTTTTGTTACATTGGTAAAGGCCCCTGATGCGAAAACGGATATGAAAACTGTGCGCATGAATATAACAAAGGGTATTTTACAGCAACTTGGATTTTTCCAGGGAAAGAAATAGCTATCCACCCGCCCTAGCAGCCACTTTAACAATTCCCTTACCTGCTGATTCATTAATTTGCCCGTATATGTTTCGTCTTCAACACACAGAATATCTTATTGTGCTGGCTGTTATTCCGCTGATGATACTACTATACTTCTTTGTACTGCTGTGGAAGAAAAGAACAATTAAGAAGATCGGGGATGCCATACTGGTGAAGGAAATGACGAAGAGCTTTTCACCGCAAAAATTCGCCTTGAAATTCGTTTTGGTTGTACTGGCCTTTGGTTTAACCATATTTGCCCTGGTCAATCCACGCTCTTCAGAAGGAATGGAAAAAGTAAACCGCACCGGTGTAGATATCATGATCGCACTTGATGTAAGTAAAAGTATGCTTGCCCAGGACATAAAACCAACAAGGCTGGAAAGAGCAAAACAGGCGATCAGTAAATTAATAGATAAGCTTGATAATGACAGGATAGGCATCGTCGTATTTGCAGGAAGAGCCTATTTGCAAATGCCTTTAACAACGGATCATGCTGCAGCCAAAATGTATCTTTCATCTGCATCAACAGATGTGGTGCCTACACAGGGAACGGTCATTTCCGATGCCTTAAAGCTTTGTAATGCATCTTTTAATTTCAAAGAAAAAAAATACAAAACTGTAATCCTCATCAGTGATGGAGAAGACCATGATGAAGGCGCCATATCCATTGCCGGGCAGATGGCGGAAGAAGGGATCATCGTTAATACACTTGGTGTTGGTTCGCCGCAAGGCACAACCATTACGGATGAAACAACCAACGAAGCCAAAAAAGACAATACCGGGAATGTGGTGATCACAAAGTTGAATGAAGAAGTATTAATGAAAATTGCGAAGAAAGCAAATGGGGATTACCAGTTATTTACAACTACCGACGAGGTGGTTTCTAAACTGGAAGCGCAGTTAAAAGGAATGGACCGGCGTACCATAACAGAAGATTCATTGGTGAACTATAAAAATTTCTTTCCTTACTTTTTAGGGGCTGCCCTTATTTTACTGTTGATCGAAATGTTCGTTTCGGAAAGAAGGGCAACCAATGAAAAACGGCTTGCAAGAAGCAATCCAAAGCTGGCCAACGGAAAAATGGGGGCACTTATGGTTATTACATTTTTGTTATCACCGTTTTTTTCTTTTGCGCAAAATGAAAAAGCATTGATAAAGAAAGGGAACGCGGCTTATGAAAAGCAGGAGTTTGAAAATGCAATAACCAACTATCAAAAAGTTACAGAAAAGAACCCCGCCAACCCAACTGCGCAATTTAATCTTGGGAATGCCCTTTACAAAAATAAAAAAACGGATGAAGCTATTAAGGCGTACGAAAATACCCTGGCGAATTTCAGTTCAAAAGAAGATAAGTCAAAGGCTTTTTATAATAAGGGTGTTGTTTTGCAGAATAATAAAAAGTTACCTGAATGTATTGAAGCTTATAAAAATGCCCTAAAGTTGAACCCGGCTGATGAGGATGCAAGGCAGAACCTGCAGAAAGCGCTGCAACAACAAAAGGAAGAACAAAATAAAGAAAATAAAAAGGAAGAGCAAAAGAAGCCAAAGGACGAGAAAAAAAAGAAAGATGAGCAAAAGCCAAAAGAAGAAGAGAAAAAAGAACCCAAGCCACAGCCTTCCAAGCTTACAAAGCAGGATGCAGAAGAAAAGCTAAAAGCCTTGCTCCAACAGGAAAAGAACCTGCAGGATAAATTGAGAAAAGTTAATACCGCTTCGCCCAATAAGCCTTTAAAGGACTGGTAAATGTCAGCACTCCCCGGTAATAAAAGCTGTTTTATTATCCTATTTTTGCACCAATATCTATAGCATGCAAGTTTATTGTGAATCTCTTACTTCTTACAAACGCCTTAAGACACGTGAAGTTAAAATAGGTAACCTCTTATTGGGCAATGGGCATCCCATTCGTGTGCAAACGATGACCACAACCGATACCATGGATACAATGGCTACCGTAGAGCAATCGATCCGCTGTATTAAAGCGGGTGCAGAACTGGTCCGTATCACCGCACCTTCAAAGAAAGAAGCGGAGAATTTGCAAAACATCAAAGACGAGCTGAGAAAGAGAGGGTATGATACGCCACTCGTTGCAGATATTCATTTTACACCTAATGCCGCGGAAATTGCTGCGAGGATTGTAGAGAAGGTGAGGGTGAACCCCGGTAACTACGTTGATAAGAAAAAATTTGAACAGATAGATTATACAGATGCAGAATATGCCGAAGAGATCGAAAGGATACGGGACCGCTTTACACCGCTGGTAAAGATCTGCGCAGCGCATGGTACAGCCATGCGTATCGGTACCAACCATGGAAGTTTGAGCGACAGGATCATGAGCCGCTATGGCGATACTGCAATGGGTATGGTTGAAAGCGCCATGGAATTTTTAAGAATAGCGAGGGCAGAAGACTATCATAATATCGTGCTGAGCATGAAGAGCAGTAACCCGCAGGTGATGGTGCAGGCTTATCGCTTGCTCATTAATCATATGATGGAAGAATTTGGTGAATGCTATCCATTACATCTTGGCGTAACGGAAGCCGGTGATGGTGAAGACGGAAGGATAAAATCTGCAATAGGTATCGGCACATTGCTCGAAGATGGTATCGGTGATACCATCCGTGTTTCATTAACGGAAGATCCTGAGCTGGAGATACCGGTGTGTAATGATATTGTAAAGCGCTACGTAGACAAAGGACCACAGGCCACAGACCACATTTCACGGGCTATGGATAAACTTCCCTATTCACCTTTTGAGTACAACCGGAGATCAACATTTGCTGTATCTAATATAGGAGATAAGCATGTTCCTGTTGTAGTAGCTGATTTCAGCAAGTTTGAAAAGATCATACCTTTAAACCTCCAGGATATCGGATATACCTACGATACTGCTACAGATAAATGGAATATAGGTGATGCGGCAGCGGATTATATTTTCTGTAACCAGCCACTGGATTTTGAACTCCCGGGAACATTAAAGGTGCTTCTTTATCATGATGCCTGGCTGACTGCACGTGATAAAGAAAAATATGTTTTGCTGCTGGATGCTCCTCAATACCTTGATGACAATATGCAAAGATCTGCTTCCCTGAATTTTGTAATGGTTGACTATGCCTGGGATGAATATGCCTCACAGCAGGGTGAGCGGCTATTTGAAAAATTAAAAGATGATAAGTCCGCAGTAATATGTTTTAGCTCTCCTAACAGGAACGCCATGCAAAACATCCGCAGCATGTTCGTGGACCTGGTGAATAAGGGAGTAAGAAACCCGGCTATCATTATTTGTGACAGCAGCCATGCAACAATCAATGAAAGTCTGATCCATTACTCAGTAGAAGCAGGGGGTTTATTATTGGATGGATTCTGTGACGGTGTGTGTTTTGGGCTTCACTATGGAAATAATAAAATTGCCCCGCAAACCAAATTATTAAACTCTATTGCCTTTGGTATTTTGCAGGCAACACGTACAAGGATTTCAAAGACAGAATATATAAGCTGCCCCAGTTGCGGCCGTACATTATTTGATCTGCAGGAAACCACTGCAAAGATCAGGGCCGTAACCAATCATTTAAAAGGTGTGAAGATTGCCATCATGGGTTGCATAGTTAATGGCCCGGGTGAAATGGCTGATGCTGACTTTGGTTATGTTGGAAGCGGCGTTGGCAAGATCACCTTGTACAGGGGCAAAGAAGTTGTAAAAAGAAATGTTGCCAGCGAGGTTGCGGTTGATGAACTCATCAACCTGCTGAAAGAAAGCGATGCCTGGGTAGCTGCCCCCTCTATCTCCCCCAGTGGGGGAGGAAATGGAGAAGATTGAAAAGAAGATTGTGTGGAAGATCAAAAGTTTGGGTATATTTAAAAGTACCGCCCCTCTCTTCGGGAGAGGGGCGGGGGAGAGGCTTTTATTGCATTCCCAACTGGTTCATCAGGTAGGTCATTTGCATAGTCCTGTTATCAATGATCTGCTGTGTTTGTTGCCCCGTTCCATGTCCGCTGTTATAATCTATCCATAACATTACCGGGTTTTTTTGTCCTGTGTTATTTTGCAAGGCAGCAACGAATTTTTTTGCGTGCAATGGATCAACCCTGCTGTCATATGCACCGGCTGTAACCAGCATATTGGGCACGTTCAACCCTGGTTTAATATTCTGGTATGGTGAATATTTATTCAGCCATGCAAAATCTGCAGCATTGTCGGCGCTGCCATATTCAGGTATCCAATAGCGTGCAATTAAGAATTTATGATAGCGGATCATGTCCAGTAGCGGCACTGCACAGACAACTGCTTTAAAAAGTTCGGGCCGTTGAGTAACCATAGCGCCCATCAGCAAACCACCATTACTTCCTCCGGATATGGCCAGTTTATTACTATTGGTATATTTTTCTTTTATGGCCCATTCCGCTGCAGCGGCAAAATCGTCAAAACTATTTTGCTTGTTGGCAAGCATAGCACCTTCATGCCATTTTTCTCCATACTCATCACCTCCTCTTATACCCGGTTCAAGCAATACGCCACCACGGTTTATAAATGAAGCATAGCTGCCTACAAAGCCAATACCAATGCCCGCGTTAAAACCCCCGTAGCCCGTAAGTATGGTAGGATTATTGCCATCCAGTTTTACATCTTTGCGGTGTATCACCTTTATCGGCACTTTGGTACCATCCTTTGATGTATAGAATTTTATGCTGCCGGTTATATTCTTTGTATCCACCGGTAACTCCCTGTAGAAATATAATTTCCATTTAAAATCATTTGCACTGGCAACAAAGGTCTTTGCCGGGGTAACAAAAGATGTGATGGTGAGATAGACCAGGTCTTCTTCCCTGTCGTAACTAAAGCCGTTGATATTGCCCGGCTCAGGCATCGGCACATCTTTTATATACTTGCCGTTAAAATCGAAGATTCTTAGCCGGCTTACAATGTCTTTTTTGTCCTGGATAATGATATTGTGTTTTGTAACGCTATAGTTCTGCATTACGGTTGCGCTCTCCGGTATGAGTATTTTCCAGTTCGTGCTATTAGGATTTTTTGTATCGCCGGCCAGCAATTTAAAATTAGGAGCATTATCATTGGTCATGATGTACATCTTGTCGCCGATCGCTTCAGGATAAGCCCTGTATTTAGCACTGCTGTAAATTATCGTACCGGTATCCATGGTGCCGGTCTTTTTTATGCGCAACGTATTGCTGTAAAAATCGCTTTCGCCAAAAAAGGTCACATCACTGTAACGGTTATCATAAATAAAAAAACTGTTCTTGGCATCTTTGGGTGAACCAAGAAACACATCATTTCTCCTGTCACTACCCAGTTTGTGCAGGTAAGTAGGAAGCGGTTGCTGCTTATCAATTAATTCTTTATTTCTTAGCGTAATATAACCATGCTGCTGATCCTTTGTCCACTGGAAGCCCCAGGCGCCTTCAATGGGCGGGTATATTTCCTTGCCGGTTTTGGTATCAATAAAATACTGGTTATTGATCTCCGACCCGCTTTTCTGAATTCCGTATACGGCAATATTGCCGTCATAGGAATAGCTTGATCCCGATATGGCAGTTTTCCCTGAAGTATCATAAGCAACCGGGTCAAAGATGAGTTTCTTCTCTCCATTTTCCTGTATCGTATAAATTTTATTTTGTTTGTCTCCTTTTCTTTTTATCGTTTGAAATTTACGCTTTCCAATGGTACTTACGGGGCCTTCATAATCCAGGTCAACAATAGCGGCTATTTCTTCCCGTAAACCCTTGATCGGTTTTTGTGTTTCATTCATGTACTTTAAAGAATAATCATGCTGGGCTTTTGTCCAGGTTTTTACCTGTTCATTGTCCTTGTCTTCCAGCCATCGGTAACTATCCGTTGGGTATGTGCCGTGTAAGGTATCTGTTACAGGCATAGCTGGTGTAGGTGGCGGCGTGAACCTGGCCTGGCAGATCGCAGCATAAGAAATATTTATAAGCGCTAAACCGGCAATTAGTTTTTTCATATAATCTATCTTTGTTTATTCAGGACCAAGTTAGAAAAATTAATTTTACTAATTGAATCATTTTATCAAGAATATGCAGACAGACTTTCTCGTGATCGGCAGTGGTATAGCAGGACTTACGTATGCATTAAAAGTTGCGCAGGATTGTCCTGATAAAACGGTGACCATTCTCACCAAGACAAGAAGCGATGAAACAAATACCAAGTACGCACAGGGGGGTATTGCAGGGGTTATGGACCTTGATAAGGACAGTTTTGAAAAACACATTGAAGATACTTTGATCGCAGGGGACGGCTTGTGCAACAGGCATATTGTGGAGATCGTGGTGAAGGAAGGCGTTGAGCGCATAGAAGAGATCATTGACTGGGGCGCACGTTTCGATAAAGGCAACGATGGAGATTTTAAACTCGGTAAGGAAGGGGGGCACAGCGAGTTCAGGATATTGCACCATAAAGACGTAACGGGTAAGGAAATGGAGAGGGCCCTGCTGGATACGATCACCAAACAAAAGAACATTCACCTCATCAGCCATTGTTTTGTTGTTGATATCATCACGCAACATCACCTGGGTTATCTCATTACAAAGTCAACCCCGGATGTGGAGTGTTATGGCGTATATGTGCTGAACCTCAACTCCAATAAAATAGAAAAGATACTTTCAAAGATAACCTTGATGGCAACGGGCGGTAACGGCCAGGTGTACCGGTCAACTACCAACCCTGCCATTGCAACTGGTGATGGTGTTGCGATGGTTTACAGGGCAAAGGGAAGGATCGAGAACATGGAGTTCATACAGTTTCACCCCACTGCATTATATGAACCCGGTGTAAGAGGCCATAGCTTTTTGATTACAGAAGCCGTACGTGGTGATGGTGGCATCCTTCGCAATTATAACGGCGATGCATTCATGGAAAGCTATGATAAAAGAAAGGACCTGGCACCGAGGGATATTGTTGCACGGGCAATAGATAATGAAATGAAGGTTGCCGGTACAGAACATATTTTTTTAGATTGCCGTCATTTCAGTAAAGAAAAATTCATTGAGCATTTCCCAAACATTTATGAAAAATGTTTAAGCATCGGTCTCGATATAACAAAACATATGATACCTGTTGCGCCGGCTGCCCATTATAGTTGTGGTGGTATCAAAACAGATGAGC
>DATHEH010000189.1:0-12748 GCA_035318685.1 Ferruginibacter sp. | reverse complement strand
GCCCGGTCTTTAACGTAGGTGATAAGTTTTTCTGAAGTTCCTCTTTCTCTTTTTAACTTTTCATCCATCTGCCGGCACAGTTCTTTTACCAGCTTAAGATTTGTCCATTCGTTATGGCCGCCGATATTATAGGTCTCGCCTGGTTTGCCACGATGAAAAATGAGATCAATGGCATTTACATGATCTTCCACAAATAGCCAGTCCCGCACATTCTCTCCTTTACCATAAATGGGCAATGGCTTATTATTAATTGTATTGTAGATACAAAGCGGTATCAGTTTTTCAGGAAAATGAAACGGCCCGTAATTATTACTACAGTTACTGATCTTTACAGGTAATTTATATGTATGGTAAAATGCCCGTACAATGTGATCTGAGGATGCTTTTGATGCAGCGTACGGGCTACGGGGGTCATAAGCAGAGTTTTCGGTAAAGTATCCTTTTTTCCCAAGTGACCCGTATACTTCATCTGTTGAAATATGGTAGAATATCTTATTCTCCATATTCTCCGCCCAAAATTCTTTAGCGGTTTGCAGTAAGGCAGCCGTACCCAGTACATTGGTATGTATAAATGCCATCGGGTCTGTTATTGACCTGTCCACGTGGCTTTCCGCAGCACAATGCAAAACGGCGGTAAACTTATACTCATCGAATAATTTACGCAAAAGCCCCAGGTCGGTGATATCGCCTTTTACAAAATGATAGTTGGGCTGTTTTTCAATATCTTTTAAATTTTCAAGATTGCCTGCATACGTGAGCTTGTCAAGATTTACGATACGGTATTGCGGGTATTTCCGTACGAATAACCTTGTTAAGTGGGACCCGATGAATCCTGCCCCTCCCGTTAGTAAAATAGTATGCATCGATGAATTTTCTTATTCGGGCAAAAATAGACATTAATTAATTGTTGCAGAAAAAGAGGAAGAACAGGAAATGAAATTGAGTTTTTTTACAGGCCTGTAAATGCAACATGGAAATACTGCTTGATCTCATCAACATCAAACTGCCCTGCCCGGCCTGCTGCCTTTGCGATGAACTGTTCACGCAAGCCGGCATCTTCGTACATTTTTTTCATTGCAGCAGCAAGAGCAGCCACGTCATTAACGGGGGTTAATAAACCAAATTCGCCTACTTCATAATTATTAACTACCCTGTGGTGCAGGTCTGTGGCAGGCGCCAATAATTCCCGTGGACCCGAACTGCAATCAGTGGAAATAACCGGTTTACTGCAGGCCAAAGCCTCTATTAAAACATTGGGGAAACCCTCCACATCCGAACTTAAAACAAAACAGTCGCTCCGGCTTACATATTTGAATGGGTTTTTATCAAAGCCGCAAAAAACTACTTTATCCATCAATCCAAGGTCGTGCACTTTTTGTTTTAATTCCTCTTCCATAACGCCTCCGCCAACGATAAGCAGTTTACACGGGAGGTTCTTTAAAATAAAAAAGGCCTGGATCAGTAAAAGGTGATTTTTTTCTTTTCTAAATCCCCCTACATTAATAAAGTAAAAAGTATTCTTATCAAACACATAATCGGGCTCTTCGCCCGCATGGGTTTTAATGAACTGCAGGTCTATGGGATTGTATATTACCCTGACCGGTGTTTTTATCTTAAAGTTCTCAATAAGATCGGTCTTCATGGCATATGAGTTGGCCAGCACCAGGTCGGCTCTTTTGTAAGAGAACATTACCATGAATTTTGAGAACATGCGGTAAATAGCAGAATGGCTTTGCTGCATCGTTGTCTGGTGTGTTCTCTCGCACATGATCACGTGGCCCTTGTAGCCCCAGAGGCTTTTCATTAAAGCATTGATATAACAGGGCCGGTATAAAAATCCTACAGAAATATTTATGTTATTCTTTTTGCAATAGCGGTAAACCTTCCAGGATATCCCAGGAAGTTTTAAAAAACGTATTGTCTTATCCTGTACGAGAGGTTGCTGCAGGTTAAAAACTTGTATCTCGGGAGGAATGGCGTACTCAATAATATTGCTATAGAGCGCAAGGTGGATCTCAAAATCATCTTTTAAATGGCCCAGTAAAAGAGAAACCACCCGTTCTGCCCCTCCGGATTGTAAAGTATTGATAAAGATCAGCAGTTTGGGTTTTACACCATTCATTCGTTTTCATTTTTTCGGAGACAACAACACAAATATCTGGTATTTATTTCTAACTGTGTGATGAGAATGTCAGCCTGATAAGAGCTTTGTGAAAAGTGCTTCTATCGTTCCCACCATACTTTCAACTGAAAACCGTTTTTCTGTATCTCTTATTATTTTATTCCTGTCAAAATTTAATGATAAAGCAGTCCTTATTGTTGTTGCAAATCCAATGATATCATTATCATCTGCCAGCATACCGTTCTCTTTTTCAAAAATGATCTCGCTGATACCTCCCGGAACATCAAAGGCAATTACGGGTATGCCCAGCGCTCCTGCTTCGGGTAAAACATTGGGAAATCCTTCATAATAAGAACCCATCAGAAACAGGTCAGCATCTTCCATTCCTGAGAATGGCCTCGGCTTTTGTCCTTCAAAAAAGATCTTTTCCTCCAGCTGAAGTTCGTGCACAAGTTTTTCTAAATAAGGCCGCCTGTTACCGTCTCCAATAATGTAAAAATTAAATGGCAATGAAAGCAGGCCGACAGCGTGTATCAACCTTTCGATCCCTTTTTCTTCTGACAATCTTGCCACAGTGATAAATTTATATACCCTTCCTGTTGTGTCAGCAGGCGGAAGCACGACAGCATTTTGTAAAAATCCTTCTGTTGCATTATGTACCAGCACAGTTTTATTTCCTGGAATACCATAATTGCTCATAAGGTCATGCTGCATATAGGCCGACTGGCAAACAATAAGATCAAACCGGTTGTAATATCGCCTTGTCAGCCAATTGTAGATCGTTGGAAGTTTTGCCCTCCGGTTATTGATGCTGACAATACTGGATTCGCGGGCAACGAACTTTATTTTCGTGGAAAACGAATTCCTGAAAATTACAAAGTATAAATTAAGGTGATTAGCGGTTGTAAAAATAATATCCGGCTGGTATTTTTTTACTGTTGTTTTGATCTTTGTTAAAGAAAAAAGAACCCGTTTTTCACCGAGATCAATAACTTCAACAGCAGTATTTTTTATTGTATAAAAAGGGTCAGCATTATTCAATACGATAAGGCAAACGGAAAATCTTTCTGTATCGATACTATTGCATAAAAGTGTAACATACTTCTCCGAACCACCACATTGCAATGTAGGCGTAAAAATGAGCAGCTTTATTTTTGACCTGTCCGGTAAATTCATTATCTAAAAAATTATAACCTGTCTTTATGAACAGCAATATAATCATCTATACCTTCCATATGCCTGTTATGCCATCCCGTGTGCTTTAGTGTGTAGCCAAGATCTTCTAAAAACCTTATGCAATCGTCTTTTACACCGGGCAGGTGACAATCGTGTGTTGCCAGTAAAATATTGGGTTTATATTGCCTGATGGTATTGATCGCTCCACGCAATACATCATATTCCGCCCCTTCTACATCAATCTTCATAATATCCGGTTGCTCATATCCTTTTTTTACCAGCCCGTCAATGGAGTCTGTTTTTACGGATATTTTATCCCTGGCCGACGAGAATACAGCTGAGTCTTTAATATAAGTATTGCCATCCTTTTGAACCTGGTCATTTGAAAATTCAACCTGCTTTTCTTCATCAGAAATTGCAAAAGTCAAAAGGCTGATATTGTCGTGTGCTATAAATTTTTTATTCAGGCTGATATGCTTTTGAAAGACCAGGCGGGCAGCGGGGAAGGGTTCAAAGGAATAAATTTTACCGGAAGCTATATACCGGTTTGCCGTCAATGCGTGAAACCCTACATTCGCTCCAAGATCGTAAAGGACAGAATCGGGTTTCAACCAGCCTAAAAATACTTTCATCATTTCCGGATCTTCATAGTGTCCAAGGATATATTCATAACTGCTGCCCGTTGACCATAAATAACCCTTTAACGGCCCTGCCATTACGGTCAGGTATTTTTGGCCAAAGAGATAGCGGCATACCTTTATGTACCAGCGTTTAATAAAATCTTTGTTTAACATTTTTTATAGCCTTACCCAATTCCTTATTTAAATTCATTTTATCGTTGAGCACAAGTAAGATCATAAGATACAGCAAAAAACCGATGACAAGTTCCGGTAAAATGCCCATGTTTAAGGATCGGAGCAAAAAGTATAAGGCGGTAGCAATAACAGCATTTATCATAATGACCAGCACCGTATATTTTATTATCGCCGCATAATCGACCTCCTTAACCAGTTTTTTACAGATAAAGTACATCCCGATATAATTTACCATATTCATCAGGATCAACCCGTAAGGATATCCATACGCACCATATTGCCTGGTAAATATCCAAATGGCAAGGATCAATAAAAGATTTAAGGCCACCTGGTATAAAAAAGCCTGTCTTATGGCCTGCACAGCAATAAAAATACGCGTTACCATGGCATTGATACCAATACTAAAAATGATAACTGACAATAACTGCAGGAAAAAAGCAGACTCCGCGGCCGCATCGGTCGTAAAATTCTTACTCTGATAAAAAAGTTGCACAACAGGCGTTGCGAATACAAAAAGGTAAAAGCTCATCGGCACCAAAATGAACAGTAATAGTTTTGAAGTTTTCACAAAGGTGCTGTTCATCGCAGCATGGTCATGACGGGCAACCTCTTCATTTAACTTTATGCCGCTAACATTCGCAAACTGCGTTGTTACCAGGGTATTGGGTATATCTGCAATATTTTTACCGTAGTTCATAACACTAAGTACACCGCTACCAAAGCCACTCAGCAAATAAAGCGGGAAGAGGCTGCTGGCTAAGGTAGCCACCTGCCCAAGCTCGGCATAAAAAATATTGCCCCAAATTTTTTTCTTTATTTCCACGGGCTGAATGGTAAATTTCCAGCCTGCTATTTTCTTTAAGATGACAATTAGAAAAATAAGGTTAACCGCATAAGCAAGCAATCCTCCTAAAAAAACACTGAGCACATCATAGTCTGACTTCAGCAAAAAAATACAGGCTATAGCAATACAGCTTTTAATACTGCTGATGATCATCGGTATGCTGAAAAACTTAAGTGAAGTAAGAATGGTATTGACATAGTTGGTGAGCAGGTGGAAAATAAAAAAAAGAGACCCGGACCGGAAATAACTATGGTAGGTTAAAATGTCCTGTTCAGAAAATTTAGAGATGAGGCCAAAAACAGTTGAGCCAAAAAAATACATCAGTCCGGTAAACAGGATCCCGATCACGACATAGATCCACAGGAAATAATTAAGGAAAGCGACGGATTTATCCTTGCCCTCCCTTTCTCTTATGCGCATTGATTCGGGGATCAATACCGCCGTATCAATGGTATTGATAAATCCCGAGAACAAAAGCATGGCGCCAAATACAAAAAAATAAATGTCGGTTTTGATATCGCTACCGAAATACCGGGCAATTACAACGGTCAATAAGAACAGTATCCCTTTCGAGAATGCATTGAAAAAAACAGAAAGCACCGTGCCTTTCTTATACGATTCTGATCTTATCAGGCCCAAAAAACCCATGCAGGAGATTTATATTTTTTATCTGCCACGGAGGCACAGAAGCACGGAAAATGAAATTTGAGTTCTGTGCTTCTGTGCCTCCGTGGCCATTTTATTTTGCCGGAGGCAAAATTCCTTACTCAAAAATAACGGTTCATACCTGAAATCAATACCCCCGTATTTGAAATCCTCCGTTACCTTTGCCGCCTATGCATTACGCTTCAATAGAGAATATCAGTAAATCATTCGGGATAAGAACACTTTTTAAGAACATCTCTTTTTACGTGGAAGAAGGTGACAAGATCGCTTTTGTTGCCCGTAACGGAAGCGGAAAAACAACCTTATTAAAGATCATCGCCGGGCTGGATACCCCCGACAGCGGTAGCGTGTGGGTACACAAGGATATAAAAGTGGTGATGTTGCAGCAGGATACACATTTTGAAGAAATGAAGAGCATCTGGGATAATGTATTGAAAATGGACAACCCGGTGGTAAAAGTGGTGAAGGAATACGAGATGTGCCTGGAGCAGGAGGAAGATAATATTGAAAAACTTACCGACCTGATGGCAAAGGTGGATGAACTGAATGCCTGGAATTTTGAAAGCGAATTGAAGCAGATCCTGGGGAAACTCAACCTGCACCATTTAAATGAACCGGTTAAAAACCTCAGCGGCGGGCAAAGAAAAAGAGTTGCGCTTGCACAGGCCCTTATTGAAGCACAGTTACATGAAGGAAAATGTTTACTCATACTGGATGAGCCAACCAACCATTTGGACGTACAAATGATCGAGTGGCTGGAAGATTATTTATCGGCTCAAAAGATCACACTGCTTTGTGTAACCCACGACCGCTATTTTTTAGATACCGTTTGCAACGAGATCCTGGAGATGGATGACGAAAAAGTATATGTGTACAAAGGCGACTATGATTATTTTTTAGAACAAAAAAGTTTAAGGCAGGATGTCCAGGCAAGTGAATTACAAAAAGATAAAAATATTTTCAGGAAAGAACTGGAATGGATGCGCAAGCAACCCAAGGCAAGGACCACCAAATCAAAATCGAGGCAGGATGCATTTGCAGATATTGAAGAAAGGGTAGGCCAGAAAAAAGAAGAGACCGATATAAGCCTGCAGGTAAAAATGACAAGGCTTGGCGGCAAAGTGCTGGAGATGAAAAAGATAAATAAAAGCTATGGCGATAAAGTGATACTCAAGGGCTTTGACTATACATTTAAAAGAGGGGAACGCATTGGCATCGTGGGTAAGAACGGTATTGGCAAATCAACTTTTTTAAAAATAGCATTGCAACAGGAGAAACCCGACAGTGGCAAGGTTAACCATGGTGATACCGTTGTGTTTGGAAATTTCAACCAGGAAGGCCTGCAATACAAAGAAGACAAGCGGGCTATTGAATATGTAAAAGACTTTGCAGAATTTTTTCCTTTGGCCGATGGCAGCAAGATCTCTGCAACACAGTTTATGGAGAAATTTGGTTTCTCCGCCGAGCAGCAATACACGCCACTGAGTAAGTTAAGCGGGGGTGAAAAAAGAAGATTGCATTTATTAAGCATACTTTTTCTCAACCCGAATTTTTTGATACTGGATGAGCCGACGAATGATCTTGACCTGCAAACCCTGAGAACATTGGAAGAGTTCCTGCTGGATTTCCCCGGCTGTATCTTAATTGTAAGCCATGACCGTTATTTTATGGATCGCATGGTTGATCATTTGTTTGCTTTTGAAGGTGATGGCGTGATCAAGGATTTCCCGGGCAATTATACTTTGTACAGGGAATGGAAAGAACAGGAATTGACCGTTGACCGTAGTTCGTTGGCCGAAAAACAAACCCCTGAAATAAAGATAGAACAATCCGCAGGATCCGGTGGACGGGCAACGACCAGCGAGCAACGCAAGCTTAGCTTTAAAGAGAAATTTGAATTAGAACAGCTGGAAAAAGAAATGCCCCAACTGCAAAAAGAGAGAACACTATTAGAAGAAAAGATGAACAGTGGAAATATTTCTTTTGATGAATTGCAAAAAGCGGCCGAACGTGTAAGTATCATTGCACAGCTGCTCGACGAAAAAGAAATGCGCTGGCTGGAATTAAGTGAAAGGATATAGTCATCTTTTATAAAGGGATCCTCACCTGGATCTTTGTACCTGCCCCGGGACTGGAGTCGATAAAACAATCGCCATTCATTTTATTGGCCCGCTCCTTAATACCCAACAGCCCAAAAGTTTTATCTATCTGCTTGACCCCCGCGTCAAAACCCACACCATCATCCTGCACACATAGCTGGATAGAATCCCGGACCTGCCCGATGTTAATTGTAACATTTTTTGCCTTTGCGTGCTTTGCGATATTGGTAAGTGATTCCTGGAGTATCCTGAATAATCCAATGGATATCGCCGGCTTGATATGTTCATCATCAAAATCATTCACGTATTGTATAACGATGCCCAGTTTTTTTCCAAAGTCAACAACATGCCATTCCAGGGCGGCATTTAAACCCAGGTCATCGATTATACTTGGCCTTAATTCAGTTACAATACGCCTGATCGTTTTCACAGATGCATCAATAAGCTTTATAGATTCTGTGAATTTGTTTTTTATGAGCGGGTCTTCTGTCTTTACCCTCTTCTTCAGCCAGGTAATATCCATTTTTAAACCGGTGAGCTGTTGCCCCAGTTCATCATGTATCTCTCTTGCTATATTCGTTCTTTCTTCTTCCCTTACTTCCTGTAAGTGGGTACTGAGTTCTCTTAATTGCTCCGTTCTTTCGTTCAATGCATTTTCCACCATTTTACGGTCGGTGATATCTTTGCTCGTGGCTATAAAGCCTGTAATTTTCCCTTCCCTGTTCCTGAGTAAATTAATATTGCCAAGTACAAAGAGTTGCTTTCCGTTCTTTGGATGTATGAAATAGATCTCCCCCTTCCAGTTCCCTTTTTCAAGCACTTCTTTAAATACCGCTTCATTATTGGTACCAGGAAATTCAAAAACAACGATCTCCGGTATCCGCCTGCCTAGTACTTCTTCTTTTGTGTAGCCATACATTAATTCACTGGCTTTATTCCAGCTAATGATGCGTCGTTCCGCATCCAGCGATAATATGGCATCTGAAACATTTTCGAGTAAGCTCGCATTGTAGCTGATCGCTTCTTCGGCTTTTCTCCTTTCCGTGATATTAACCATGATACCCCTCAGTTGCACGGGCTGGTCGTTCTCCGTTATTACCGTCACAATATCACGTAACCACAAAACGGAGCCATCCCTTGCTATCATCCGGTATTCAAAATCATGTTTTCTTTTTTCTCTGGTAGCCCTTAAGCAATATTCAACTGCCCAGCCCCTGTCATCGGGATGCATATGATTGGCCCAAAAATTCTGTTCTGCTATCCATTGCTCAACAGGAAAGCCGAGTATCTGCTCTGCTTTTTTACTTACGAAAGTAAATTTGAAACTGACGGCATCTGCTTCCCACACAATACCATCAATGGTATTGATAAGGGTATCCATCCTTTGATGAGACTCCAGGATCTCGTTTTCGATCTTTTTATATTCGGTAATGTCCTGACACGTTCCTTTTACACCTGTCACCTTACCCTCTGCATCCAAAACAACTTCCCCTATACCAAAAATGTATTTTATACTTCCGTCGTTGCAGATGATCCGGTACTCGTGGGTGAAGTCCTCTGCTTTTTCTATCGCTTTTCTTATCGCTTCCAGTTTTGGAATATCGCCGGGATGGTATTTTCTTTTATAAGCTTCGTAAAGATTTTCAACCGGCTCGTCTTCCAGTTCGAAGATGCGGTATTGTTCTTTTGACCAGGTGAGTTCCAAAGTAGAAGCATTTATTTCCCAGCTGCCGGTTTTAGAGATCCTTTGTGCCCTGTTCAATGTTTCTTCGCTTTGCCTTAATGATTCCATTGCCAGTTTGCGCTCTGTAACATCGGTAATGGTTCCTATGTAACCGGTGATCCTTCCAGCCTTACTTATTACGGGTACTGCCTTACCGTTTATCCACCGCAGCCTTCCGTTCTTATCTATTATCCGGTACTCCGAATGAGACATCTCTGCCCTTTCTGTTTTGCTATACCAGGTATTGACCTCCATGTCACGGTCCTCCGGATGAATAAGGCTCATCCATGCATCTCCCATCGCCTCTTCAAAACTAAGGCCTGTATATTCCAGCCAGGTTTCATTCACATAAGTTGTCTGTCCCTTTTCATCTGTTTCAAAAATTCCCACTGGTGCTGTGCTGGTGAGTGTGCGAAAGCGCAGTTCACTTTCAGAGATCTTTTCTTCTGCCTTTTTCTTTTTGCTGATATCTATTATTGTGGTAAGCCAGTGGAGTTTATTATCTATTTCAATTTTTTCAGTTGAAAAAAGAATAGTAATGTCTTTTTTACTTTTTTTTGTTGTGATAGAAAGTTCAATATTGGAAAGTCGTCCCTGTTCAGACATTTGCTGCCACATCTTTTCTACAAAGCTCTGATGCATCAAGCCAAGTTCTATTCCCGTTTTGCCTATAGTATCTTTACGTTCTAGTTCTGTTAGGTGAAGTAAATGGTCATTCACATCTGTGATGAGGTGATCCTTATCCGTCAATATCATTCCTACAAGGTTATTGTGGAATATCTTCAAGAATTTTTCATCACCTGGCTTCATTATCTTTTTTCTTTGACGGTTATGTAAAGGCTTCTTAAATGCCAACTAAAAGGTACAGCTAATTTATAAAATGAGAAAGCTGCCATTATGCTTAGCCTAAAAACTTGCCGGTTTTAGTTTAACGTGTGATGGAATAAAAGAATTTGAGTAACTTTCTACTTCACACGAGAAGCTGCTTATGAAAGAACGCTTTTATTCCCTTGATGTTTTTCGCGGGGCAACCGTTGCATTAATGATACTGGTTAACAATCCCGGAAGCTGGTCACACATTTTTCCGCCGCTGGCGCACGCTTCCTGGCATGGCGTTACGCCCACCGACCTGGTATTTCCCTTTTTCTTATTTGCTGTTGGTAATGCCATCGCATTTGTAATGCCGGGGCTGGAGGCTGCCGGGGAAAGCAGGTTTTGGTACAAAATAATAAAACGATCGCTGCTGATCTTTTTTATTGGCGTGTTTTTGAACTGGTTCCCATTTATAAAATATGATGATGCCGGCAATTTCATTGCGAAACCTTTTGACACACTGCGCATTTTTGGCGTATTACAACGCATCGCCATCAGCTATTTCTTCGCATCAGTTATCATTCACTACTTTAAAGTAAGAGGATCATTTGTTGTGGGTGCATTTATTTTACTTGCCTACTGGTTCTTATGCGTGGCAGCAAATCCTTCAGACCCTTTCAGTTTGCACGGATGGTTCGGAACAAATGTTGATAAAGCTATTTTGGGCGAAAAACACCTCTACCGTGGCGAAGGGATTGCCTTTGATCCCGAAGGGCTGATGAGCAGCTTTGCCGCCATTGTACAGGTAATCCTTGGCTACCTGGTTGGAAATTACATCCTTCAAAAGGGCAAAACAGCGGAAATGCTGAATAGTTTATTTATTGCGGGTTGTGTATTGGTCTTTGCCGGTTTTTGCTGGGACATGGTATTTCCCATCAACAAAAAAATATGGACCAGCAGTTATACCATCTATACAACAGGCCTTGCGCTGTTAATATTATCGATACTCATCTACCTTATCGAATTTAAAGGAAGCAAAGGATGGTGGACGAGGTTCTTTGATGTATTTGGCAAAAACGCACTTTTCATCTTCGCCATGAGTGCACTTATACCCAAAACAATGGGGCTTATTCGAATCAACAATGGGCTCAATAGCGCCGGCAAGCCCAGGTATCTTAACCCACTCAACTGGCTTTATGAAAACCTTTGCAAACCTGTATTCCCATCTGATCCAAGGATCGGTTCCCTCCTATATGCCCTTTGCTTCATTGGCATGATGTGGTTTTTGGCATGGCTGTTGGACAAAAAGAAAATATATATAAGGGTTTAGGGCAGTAGCAATATGATGAGAATTATCAAATGCTGCCGTATAACTAAAACCAGGTATTTTTCAATCCCCATTTTGGTGAGAAAAGTCCCCATATCCATACCTAAAAGAAAGAATAAAAAGATAAAGTGTGACACCAGGCTTGCCGCTGATCAGTTTGAAAAAATGATATATGGTTCAGAATCCCACGAACAATCCCGAATTGAGAATACAGGAACTTGAAAGTCTGCTGGAAGAATCACAACAAACTATTAAAGCGATCAAAGCAGATGCCTATGCAATAAACAGGAATAAAGTACCTGATGGCTATGCACAAGGCGGCGATTTTGTTTACCGTGTTCTGGTGGAGAAATTCCAGGAAGGAGCAATAAATATAACGGAGGAAGGCTTAATAATATATACCAACGATTCTTTCTCTGAACTTTTAAAACTTCCTTACGAAAATGTGATCGGCGCTTCATTTTTTGACTTTGTTCATCCCGTATCTCAGAACTGGTCCCGGCGACTCTTTAATGATGCGCTTAAAGGAAAAAGTAAGGGAGAAATTAATTTAATAGTAAATGATACGGTTATCCCGGTTTATGTTTCCCTCACCTCACTTCAGCCAAAGCTTCCTACTATTGGCATTATCATAAGTGATCTTAGTGAAAAGAAAAAAATGGACCAGGTCATTTTAGCCTATCAAAAAGACCTGGAGGCAAAAAACCTCACCCTCCTGCAAACCAATGCCGAGCTGGCTTCCTTTGCTTATATCGCTTCGCACGACCTGCAGGAACCGCTTCGAAAGATCCAGACGTTTTCTACGCGTATCATGGAAAACGATTTTGAGCATATTTCCGAAAGCGGCAAAGATCACTTTAACAGGATGCAGGCATCGGCAAAGCGTATGCAAATGCTGATAGAAGACCTGCTTACCTATTCACGCACGAATACACAGGGACATAAATTTGAAGACGCGGACCTGCAAAAGCTTATTGAAGAGGTAAAGGCAGACCTGAAAGAAGAACTGCAGCAAAAAGAAGCGGTCATTGATGCAACAGAAATGTGTCATGCTTATATCATTCCTTTCCAGTTCCGCCAGTTGCTGTATAACCTTATAAGCAATGCGCTGAAATTCTCAAACCCCGCGAAGCCACCAGTAATAAAAATAAACAGTGAGATCG
>DATHEH010000188.1:0-8179 GCA_035318685.1 Ferruginibacter sp. | reverse complement strand
ACTCTTGCTGATAGTTGCAAACTTGTTAACAGCATTAATACAATAGTTAGTTTCATAAACAGAAATGCTTTAATTAAACCCCGCTTTTTTGATAAGCTTCGGGATACCTTTTTTTTCATATATTTATATTTTGGGTTAATGAAATAGCAGAAGCGCATGCTTCCTACGGTAACTCGTTTTTTTTGTTAACCTTCCGGGAAATGCTCCAACATTTCCCGTTTTTTTTCAGGATGTGTTAAAAAAGTCGGTTTTTCTCATATAGCTTTTTTATTTTGAAATAATTATTTGCTCATTTGTATAGTTGAACGAAAACGGGGTTGTTAATTGAATGGCCCCAAGCGCCTGGTCAACCGTTTCGTTTTCAAATACCCCAGTAAGTTTTTTTGTTTTTAATTTATCATCTTTAATAACAATACTTACAGCGTACCATCTTTCCATTTTAAGTGCTACTTCTTCAAAAGTCTCGCTTCTGAAAACCAGCCGGTTATTAACCCAGGATGTTTCAACAATTGAACTATCCTGTGGCAATATTGATAAACGGCTTAATTTAATTTCACTTTCCGGTTGCCCGCCATCCGGTAAACCGCCAGGAATATTTCCTTTTTCATCAATAACAGGGTTGTTATTTACAATCAGTTTCTCATAGGGCTTAAGGAGGTACTTTTCTGTGCTGCCTTTCATGGTTATTTCCAGGCTGCCTCTTACCAAACTGGTTTCGGTGTTTTTTTCGCCTGGGTAACACCTTACATTAAATGCAGTACCCAATACCTTTATATTGATATTGCCGGCATGGATAATAAAAGGTTTGTTTACATTCTTAACAACATCAAAATAGGCCTCACCTGTTAAGTTCACTTCACGCAAACCAGTCCCGTAATCTTCGCCATAAGTAATTTCACTACCGGCATTTAACCATACTTTAGTTCCATCAGGCAGCACCATGCTGGTCCTGGATCCGTATTTTGTTTTAATTTGATGTTTAGCCAGGGGCTGCCCCTCCTTTGTATTATCCGAAACAGTTCCCTTATGTAGCAAAAAGAAAACTACCAGGCCGGATATAATAAAAGAAGCTATACCCACCATCCACTTTTTTGAGATTTTCGTTTCTGTAACTTTATGGCCTATTATTATCTCGTCTTTTTCTGCAAACCTGCCTTCATCAATACCCATACGCTGCATACGAAGTACCAGTTCTTTGTATTTATTTTCTGAATACAGGTGGCTTGATTCGGCCCGGGAGTGCCATAAATCGTTCAGGATCTCCATGGAATAGTTTTCCAAAGGATGTTGCCTTAGTAATAACTCTAACTCTGCTAACTCTTCAAAGGTTGCATCGCCGGATAATTTTCTGGCTATCAGGTTCCAAATAGGTGCTGTTTTATCTTCCATGTTTATACTACATGGACAGTATAAAATTTATAATCTACTAAAGCTTTGTAAAATAATGCGGGCCAGGGATCACTTATGAAGATGGCTGGGGTTCTTTTTGAATTCAAAATTTATGGCGCTGCTTATTGTTTTTAACGCAATGGCCATTTGGTTATCTATGGTATTTACAGATATGTTGAGGAGTTTGGCAATTTCATTGTATTTAAGCCCGTCTTCTTTAGCCAATTTAAAGATCAGCCTGCAACGCAACGGCAGGTTTTGAATAGCAAATTCGATTTTTTTAACTGCTTCGCTGGTAATCATCAGGTTTTCGGGATTATAACTAGCAGCAGGTATATTCAAAGACATTTCATCCAGTGAAATAATTTTTTTTCTAAAGTGCCGGGATAAATAATTGAGGGCCGTGTTTTTTGTGCTTATATAGAGGTACAACTTAAAATTGTCGATTTTAACATGCCTGGCCCTGTTCTGCCATATTTTTATAAATACGTCCGATACAATTTCTTCTGCCAATTCCCGGTTTTTAATTATTGAATTCGCAAATTTCTGCAGATTATGAAAGTATGCCATATACAACTGTCCAAACGCATGATTGTCATTATTTTCAGTAATTTTTGATTGAAGTTTTTTTATTTCATCCGGTTTTAACATATAGCAGGTGGGTATAGCTTCGCATTTTATACTTTAAGGTACAGCTATAATTTTGTTTATAAGGGTTGTTGTATTATTCTTTAAACAAAAAATAGAATTAGAATACCTGTTTTTTCTTACTTTTGCCATCCGCAAAAGGTAAATGTTATATTTGCTGTTGCAGAATAGTAAATTCAAAAAATATTTCTTAATTCAATTGGAATTAAAGAATGGGCCTATAGCTCAGCTGGTTAGAGTACCTGACTCATAATCAGGGTGTCCCTGGTTCGAGCCCAGGTGGGCCCACACCCGGAAGGGTTTCAGACTATGAAGTTTGAAACCCTTTTTTATTTACACGATATCTCTCGGCTTTCAATACCGTGTTTTCACCCCCTCAATTCCCGTCATTCTCTCCTGCCCTGCACGCATACTATTCTTCATTTTTACTGCATTGAATCCCTTCCCTTGAAAATGCACGATCCGCTTCCCCAACTACTATCTTATTAATTAAAAAACTACCAGCATGAAAAGAAAAAAGCTACACTTTATTTTTTCGCTATTGACCGGCGCCTGTTTATCGGCCATCACCCTTATTGCCCAGCCGCCACCCACCGCCGGGCTTACCGGTCATTTTAAATTTGACGGGGGCCTGAACAATTATGCCCCAACAACCATGAGTGCAAATGGTTCCAACATTTCCTACAGTACGAATGGCGCAGGTACCGCAAATAAGGCTTTGATGTTTGCCGGCACTGTTACATCGCAGGTAAATGTTACTGATAACGGCAACCTTGATTTTACCGGTGACTTTTCCATTGCATTTGGTATCTATCTGGCCTCAACAGCATCTAACCAGGGCATTTATGATAATGGTCTTAATTATGGTGGCTGCGGTGTTTGGTATTTTAATTCAGACAATACGCTTCGTTTTAATTACAGGAACGGTTCCATAGGCGCCCCCGCTGCATTACCAGCGGGCCAGTGGAGAGCCGTATGTGCTGTAAGAAGCGGCAGTACCATGAGCTTATATGTAAATGGCATACTGGCGGCTTCGGGAACACAAGGTACTTCGACGACTACCTATCCATATGCTCCTGTATTTGGTCAAATGTATTTTGCCGGCGTCGGAGGAAATTATAATCCCATTTCAAATGGGAGTAAAATAGATGAGTTTCGTTTTTATAACAGGGCCTTATCCGCTGCAGAAATAAGCTCTTTGGTCGGGTATTCATTACCACTTAAGATGGGGGACTTTACTGCTGCCGTAAAACCATCCGGTATCCAGCTGAACTGGGAAACCATTTTTGAACAAAACAGTGCCTACTTTGATGTGGAGCACAGTACGAACGGATCAGACTTCAGTGCTATTGGAAAACTAAATGCAAAGGGCAATTCAACTGACAAACAATATTATACCTATACACATGCTAAAGCAATCCGGGGTGTGAATTACTACCGGTTAAAAATGGCTGACCTTGATAACAGCTATACCTATAGCCGCATACTTGCCATTAAAAACAGCAGCCAGGTGATATCAATGGAACTGTTCCCCAACCCGGTCATTCATACTTTACAGGTGCAGCTGGTAGCAAAACAAAAAGAAAGAGCGGAAATTTTTATTGCAGATGCTGCAGGTAAAAAGATCTGGTCCCGGTCCATACAACTTAGCGAAGGGAACAATGCAACGAGCATACCCGTGGCACGGTTGTCAAAAGGTATCTATTTCCTCAGCTTTGAAAATAATGAAGGAAAACAAACCCAAACATTTATAAAACACTAAATAATACAGGTCCGTATCTCTCAAAGGGCTGGTTTGGTAATACCAGCCTTTTCTTTTTCCCGCCCAAGCCGTGTTCTCAGCAGCCCCAAACCATGAAACCTGTTTAATTTAACGCTTCATTAGATTATTTGCCGTTAATTTGCAGCTTCAAAATTACTTATGAAGAAAATTGTATTTATTCTCATTGCCCTGGTATCCGTTTCCTCCCTGTCTGCACAAAAGAAAAAAAAATGGGATAATATTGTTGACCGTACCGGCGATCACCTGATGTTACAACTCACGAGCGACCACTGGCTTGGAATACCCGACAGTATCAATGACCGGAAAAAGGGTTTGTCAAGAGGCTTAAGTACTTATATCATGCTGGATAAACGTTTCAAAGGAAGTCCGCAATTCAGCGTGGCCTTTGGATTGGGTGTAGGTACCAGCAATATGTATTTCAAGAATATGGTCATCGACATAAAATCAAAGGCCAATACGTTGCCATTTAAGCAGGTGGACAGTGTTGATCATTTTAAAAAATATAAATTAACCACCGCCTTTTTAGAGATACCACTGGAATTACGTTTTACCGCAAATCCTGAGAAAGAGAGCAAAAGCATTAAAGCAGCGATCGGTGTTAAGGTGGGTACGCTTTTAAATGTACATACCAAAGGAAAAACACTTTTGGATAAAAACGGCAGGCAGGTCAATTCCTACACTGCCAAAGAAACCGGTAAAGGATATTTTAATTCCACCCGCCTGGTAGCAACGGCGAGAGTTGGTTATGGTAATTTTTCCCTGGTGGGAAGTTACCAGCTCAATAATATTTTTAAGGATGGCGTTGCTGCAGACATGAAGCTTTTCCAGATAGGCTTAAATCTAAGTGGATTATAATTTTCATTTTTAATAGATGTTCCGGATCCTCCCGCTTTTAACGGGAGGATTTTTGTTTGCTGCTGCCCGGCAATGTCTTAACTTTGCGGCTCTTCCGATAGTATCGGAACCACATCATGAGCGACGAAATTAAACACGAATGTGGCCTTGCCTTCATTCGTCTCCGCAAGCCTTTCAGTTATTATCAACAACAATATGGAACAGTATTGTATGGTCTTAATAAGCTGTACCTGCTGATGGAAAAGCAACACAACCGTGGTCAGGATGGCGCCGGCATCGCTGCCGTAAAGCTGCATACCGAACCGGGTTATCCTTTTATGCACCGGATGCGCAGTTCAGCTAACCAGCCCATTGCTGATCTTTTTGCACAGCTAGGAAAAGAGATCAATGAAATAGAAAGACAGCAGCCGGATATGAAGAACCATCCCGGGCTCATGAAGGGCCATCTTAATTTTTTGGGAGAGGTTTTACTGGGGCACCTGCGTTATGGCACACAGGGGAAAAACAATGTAGAGTTCTGTCACCCTTTCGTTAAGCGGCACACCATTCCTTCACGAAACCTGGCACTTGCCGGCAACTTCAACCTGGTGAACACCGAAGAATTATTTAGATTGATAAATATTGAGCCTGGTGAATTCCAGCGCCAAAGCGACCTTGCCGCAATGATGGAAGTGCTTTATCATTTTATAGTAAAAGCGGATGAAGCATTCCCGGGGAATATGGATATCCTGAAAGTTCTAAAAAAGACGATCCCTTTATTTGATGGTGGTTTTAATTTCAGCGGCATACTGGGTAACGGTGATGGTTTTGTAATGCGTGATGCTCATGGCATCCGCCCTTCTTATTATTATATCAATGATGAGGTGATCGTTGCAGCAAGCGAAAGAGCAGCTATACGAACCGCTTTTAATGTTGGCGAAAATGAAGTAAAGGAACTGATGCCGGGTAATGCACTCATCGTTAAAGCAGATGGCACTTATTCGATAGACCAGATCGTTGAACCAAAAGAAAGAAAGGCCTGCAGTTTCGAACGCATTTATTTCAGCCGGGGCAGCGACGAAAAGATTTACCGCGAGCGCATCGCACTGGGCAATCATTTAAGCGATACGGTTTTAAAAGCCATTGACTACGACCTGAAGAACACCATTTTTTCTTTCATTCCCAATACGGCTGAAACGGCTTTTTATGGCTTGATAAAAGGAGCCGAGGATTACCTCAATAAAATAAAGATAGAACGCATCCTAAGCTGGGGTAAGGATTTTGATGAAGAGAAATTATCTGAAATGATCAACCGCAGGATTCGCATTGAAAAAATTGCTATAAAAGATGTGAAGCTGCGCACGTTTATAACCGAAGATGAGAGCCGTAATGAAATGGTGCAGCACGTTTATGATATCACTTACGGAACAGTAAGAAAGAACCAGGATACGCTGGTTGTTATTGATGACAGTATCGTAAGGGGTACCACGCTGAAAGAAAGTATCATCCGCATGTTGTCAAGACTGCAGCCAAAAAAGATCATCGTTGTTTCTTCTGCACCGCAGATACGCTACCCGGATTGCTATGGCATTGATATGAGTAAAATGGGCGATTTCATTGCCTTTCGTGCGGTCATTGAATTATTGCACGATACCGGGCAGGAAGGTTTACTCACGGAATTGTTGGATAAATGCAAAGAACTGCAATGCAATAACCAGCTGCATACGGAAAACGTTGTTCGCCAGTTATACAAACCTTTTTCACTCGATGAGATCTCCGGTAAAATTGCAAAACTTATTACACCTAAAGAGATCGATATCCCGGTAAGCGTGATCTATCAAACCATCGAATCATTACACGAAGCATGCCCCACCAACCTGGGCGACTGGTATTTCACCGGTAACTACCCCACAGCAGGTGGAAACCGCGTTTGCAATAAAGCCTTCATGAATTATATGGAAGGAAAGAATGTGAGAGGATACTAGATCCTTTAATCAAATCCTTTCGTTTTAGCCTCTTTGATTATGGCTTTACAGGAACGTTCGTAAAGGTTCCCGTCATTAATATACCGCCGGTCAGGGTTGTTGTAAAGTTGCCACTTACAGTACTTCCCGTCGCCGTAATATTCAATGTGCCACTTTGAGAAGTTACCAGCCCGGCGCTTGTAAAATAATTTATCTGGTCGCCTGTTGCAGACAAAGTGTATGCCCCGGTTGCGAAAGCAGACAGGTAGATCTGGAAAGATTTAATACTTGGCAGGCTTGCATCTTTGCTGGCAATAATGCTGAAGGGACCGGAGATGAAGGCGGTATCCTTATCTGCCGTATATGTTGCACCAGCGGTTGTCCATGTAAACACACCTGCAGGGGGAGGCGTTGGATCATCATCTTTACCACAAGAAGAAAAAATGAATATTGCTGGTAACAATAATACTGCAACTAACAGAAACCTTGCCCTTAAATTTTTCATGATAATTATTTTAGATTTTAAGCTAATGGTATAAATAGACTTATACCCTTTGCGTTTTGGAATCTTACTCGGCAAATTTCATGCCCCGTTGCCAAATCGCCTTATTTAAAAATATCATTTAGCAATCCTGCCAGGTGCACTCCGCCTTTTAATAACTGTTGGCTTAAGATTGTATTGTATTTAAAATCATAATCGTATCCAAGCTTTGCATCTGGTTTTATATCCGCATAAATTTGCTCAGCCAGCTGGTACGACTGCCAGATCCAATCGCTTAGCGGTTGGGCCTGCCACTCTTTTCTTTGTGCCTTTGTAGTGAAATTAATCGCAGTTGCGTATTCTGTATAACTCAGCTGCTGTAATTCTATAAGTTGTGAATCCCATACCTGGTGCAGGTTATAGGGGTCTTTGAACCATGTCACGTTGATCTTGTTGCCGCCGAGGTCCTCAAACCTCCCAACGTGTAAGGGCTGGTGTATGTCTCCTACAATATGTATCAACAGGCGCAGGTACAGAACTTTTTTATCCTGTTCAAGGCCTTTGTTCCTTAACTGATCAGCCAGCCAGTTAATTTTTGTATAGGCATCAGTAGCTGTATCGGTGGCCAGGTAATTTTTAAATTCCTTTTCACTGAGCCCGCCCTTTATGTTTATATAATGCCAGGGAGAAAGATATCTATAAGCAGGATCAGATTTAATGAAATCGGGCCAGTTACTCGACATGGCGACAGATTCATTGCCCAATATTTTAAAGATCTCTTTTTTGGCGCGGCCGCTGAGATAACTGTCGGCGATCTCTCCAACAATACGGTGACCCAATATGCCCCAGGCCATGCCGCTGAAAGGTAACAGGATCAATGAGCAGACCAGCAATGTATTTTTTATTTGACGCATTATCATGTTATGAAGTTTTATTCCCGAAGTTAATTCAATACAAATGATTTTGTATTACCTCAATTAAAAGAATGCCAGGTTAAGCCGTCGCAACCAGTGACATCTTTTTTATAAACACCCTTCGACAAGCCCGGGCTGACAAATCATTATTAAAACATGTAAAAAA
>DATHEH010000187.1:0-4717 GCA_035318685.1 Ferruginibacter sp. | reverse complement strand
GGCTGGGGGAGCTGAGTAAGCAGGTGCGGGCGAACCACCTGCGATTATATGTTGAACCGGATCTTTTTTCTGCTTTACCGTTATTTTTACGCCTTCTTCTTCAATTGTTATTTCACCTATATTGGTTTTATTGATGAGCTTTACCAACTCCTGAATTTGCTTGATGTCCATGTATAAATATTAAGTAGTTAAGGTAAAAATGAAACCGGCTGCTAAGATAAGATAAGATTGTTCATAACTACAACCTTAAAATTTAAAATCTCTCATTTTTGGAGTTTTTGGGGCTAAAATTGAGTAAAACGGGTCAAAAATGACCGAAAATCAACAAATTTTACACAAATTAAAAATGCCCGCCTGACCGGCCGGGCAGGGGTAACTGCTCGCACAATTACCCGCTAATAATATAATAAAATTGCTCTTATCCTTTAACTCTTTCAACATATTCCCCCGTCTTTGACGTTACCCTGATCAACTCTCCTTCATTTACAAATAAGGGAACATTGACCGTAGCACCGGTTTCCACTGTTGCGGGTTTCAAGGTACGGGTTGCCGTATCGCCTTTCATGCCGGGCTCACTATATGTAACCAATAAAACTATTTTATCGGGTAGCTCCACTCCCATGGGCAGGTCCGTCTCGCCATTGATCAAAACAGATACTTCCTGGCCGTCTTTTAAAAACCTCGGCGCATCGATCATTGCCTCGGGAACAGTTATTTGTTCAAAGGTCTCCACATCCATAAAGCTATAGCCCGTATCATCCTTATATAAATACTGGTAAGGTTTTTTTTCCACCCTCACCGGGAAGATGGTCTCACCGCTGTTCCAGGTTACTTCAATGGTACGGTTATTATCTACGCCCTTGAGCTTTGCCCAAACTTTGGCTGCTGCACGGGCTGTTTTATTTTGCCCGAATTCTATTACCGTATAAAGGCTTCCATCTACTTTGATGATCAGTCCTGAACGAACATCTGCTGTTGTTGCCATAATAATAAATTTTGTCCCGATACTTTTCGGGAGGTTGCAAAAGTAGGAATAGTAAGGCTAAATCCGAAATCGGGTTATTTAAAGTAGCAGTGAGTTTGATTTGAGGAATCCAGATTTTGTCATGTCGACGACGGAGACATCTGATCCGATACTTAAAATAGATTTCTCCCATCACCGAAATGACAGGAAAGCTTTCAACTGAAAAACTACTTTAATTAAGTTACCTTTTATTACTTAACATTCCATTATCAAACAAAGAAATTAGCTTTATAAAAATTTACAGATGAGGAAGATCGTATTCATAATTCTTTGTGCCTGTTTTAGTAAAGCCGGCTTTGCGCAGACAGATACTTCAAAGCTGTACCTGAGGTTTCCTTTCGTTCCTCCTTTCAGGATCATAACGGTACCCGACAGTACGGTATTTACAAAAGATGACCTCAAAAAGAAAAAGCCTACGATCATTTTTATTTTCAGCCCTGATTGTGAACACTGCCAGCATGCTACAAAAGAACTGACAGCGAATACCGCCCTTTTTAAAAAAGCGCAGATCGTGATGTCGTCACCTGTTGAGTTCAGCTACCTCAAGAAATTCTACGAAGAATATAAGATCGCCGATCATGCCAATATCATCATGGGCAGGGACCCAACCTATTATTTCGGCACCTTTTATCATGTCCGGGGCTTTCCCCGCATTTTTGTGTATGACAAGAAAGGAGATTTTATAAAAGGCTTCGAAGGATCTGTTCCCATGGAAACAATTGCAGACGTTCTATAATTATCCGCCAATGAAAAACCTGCTCATATTTATTTTTATTTTGAACAGCATCCCTGCTTTTTCGCAAGCCGATACAACGGCCCCTTATTTAAAAACAAGGTCACTACCCAACTTTAGTTTACTAACGACAGATTCTGTTGCATTCAGCCAAAACATTTTAGATAACACAAAGAACACGATCATCATGCTCTTCAACCCGGAGTGCGAACATTGCCAGGAGCAACTGGAACTGTTATTGTCAATGCCGGCATTATTACAAACAACGCAAATTGTTTTGTCATCTATTGAAACACACGAAAAGAACAGGATCTTTTACAATAAATTCCATTTGGAAAAATATCCTTCCGTGTACCTTGGCAAGGACCATAAATATTTTTTTGGCGGGTATTTCCGGCCAAAGACCATACCCGTACTGGCGCTTTACGATAAGCAAAGACATTTGCTGCTACTGAACCAGGGAAATATGAAGAAGAAACAAATAGAGAAGGCATTAAAACTGTAAAGCAGTTAAGTACATTTCATGAACCGCTGCTTGCCCAGGATGCTGTTTTTCTCAACTGTCTTAGAGAAAGTATTAAAACGCTAAAACGGCTAAGTTCATTTTATGAACCGCTGGTTCCACATGATCCTGTTCTCAATCAGGATCAGGATATCCCAGATGCCCCCGCCCAGGTTACTCACCGGTATCGTTATAGTTTTACTTAAGGAGGAATTTCGCATGCGGGTGATCACTTTGCCCGAAGCAGTTTGTATGAGAACAGTAATGACACCTTTAATAGGCTCAGCCCCCCGGTACTGCAGGGTTAACATATCTTTTACGGGCACAGGGTACATCACCCAGGATCTTTTTACAGCTGCACTGCCGGTTATGATCATTACACCCCTCGTGTAGCTAACCTGGTCATTCGATCCTATATATTTGAGACGGTAGTAATTCTCTCCCTCACCCGCCTTTTTGTCTTCATAATAAAATGTTTTAATAATGTCGGAATTATTCGACTGTTGCAGGGCGATGTCTGACCAGTTGGTATTATCCGGGCTTCGCTGAATGACAAAGGTCTTGATACCCGTTAAGCTATTTTGACATTTGATAACTACAGTATTCTTCCTCCCGTCATAAACGGCGCTGAATTCGGGGACGTTATCAAGACAAAGGGCATGAAATTGCATGGCCATCAGGATAAAAAACTGGAAGGTCTTAAGCATGGATCAATAATTAAGCGAGCATATAACGCGAAAACCTCACCACAATTTCACACGAAACAGTTAAAAGTTCTGTAATTAATTATCTTTGCCACGCAAATAAAATTTCACATCACAATAAATAATTTTAAATGAAAGTAACTGTAGTTGGAGCCGGGGCCGTAGGAGCAACCTGTGCCGATAACATTGCCCGCAAAGAACTTTGCGATGAACTGGTCTTGCTTGATATCAAAGAAGGCGTTGCCGAAGGCAAAGCTATGGACATGATGCAAACCGCCACCCTGCTTGGATTTGATACCCGGATCACCGGTACAACCAATGATTATACAAAAACAGCGGGTACCAATGTAGCAGTTATTACATCCGGTATTCCGCGCAAGCCGGGCATGACCAGGGAAGAACTGATCGGCATTAATGCAGGGATCGTAAAAACAGTTACCCAAAATATTTTGCAGCATTCGCCCGATGCCATTATTATCGTTATAAGTAACCCGATGGATACCATGACCTACCTGGCTTTAAAGTCGAGCGGGCTGCCAAAGAACAGAATCATTGGAATGGGCGGCATTTTGGACAGCAGCCGTTTCAAATATTATTTGTCCACAGCCCTGGGCTGTGCCGCAACCGACCTGCAGGCCGTTGTTGTTGGAGGACATGGAGATACCACCATGATACCATTGGCGAGACTGGCTTCTTACCAGGGAACCCCCGTTGCCAATATACTTGATGCGGAAACCCTGAAAAAAGTTGTTGCCGATACCATGGTTGGCGGTGCTACACTTACCGGATTACTGGGCACTTCTGCATGGTATGCCCCGGGAGCTGCCGGCGCTGCGCTGGTGGAAGCGATCGTAAGGGACGAGAAAAAATTATTCCCCTGCTGTGTTTACCTGGAGGGTGAATATGGCCAAAAAGATATCTGTATAGGTGTGCCCGTGATCATCGGGAAGAATGGCTGGGAAAAGATCCTTGATTATAAATTAAATGAAGAAGAACAGGCTGCATTCAATAAAAGTGCGGAGGCTGTGCGCAGTATGAATAACGTACTGGCTACGCTTTAAGCCCTTATCCTCTTATCAAAAAGCCCTGTCAAATGATGGGGCTTTTTTTGCATCCCTGCATTTTTATTAATAACTTAGGGGACACAATTTCAACCTTATTTGCATTTTTTTACAAAAATAGTCTTGCTGTTGACCATTGGTATACTGGCAAACCAGTTATCCAATGCACAATTACAGGTCACCAATGTGAGCAGCGCAGATGCATTGGTACAAAGGCTCCTTGGCCAGGGCATTACGGTAAGCAATGTTAAACTCACTGCTCACCCTGCTATGACAGGATTCTTTAAAAATCTTGGAGGTAACAGTATAGGGATCGACAGCGGTATCGTATTAACGAATGGTGTTGCTAAAACAGACCGCAATAAATTTGGCGTGGATGGAGATGGCGTGGCCACCGCAATATTAACAGCCGCTCATAACGCGTGGGGTTTCCCGGGTGATGCTGATCTTTCCGCAATTGTTGGTGATATAACGAATGACGCCTGTGTATTGGAATTCGATTTTGTTCCGCTGGGCGACAGCATCAGGTTCAATTATGTTTTCAGCTCGGAAGAATATACACTCTATTCCTGCAGCCAGTTCAATGATGCATTTGCATTTTTTATATCCGGGCCCGGTATTACCGGTCTGCAGAATATTGCCCTGATTCCGAATACGAACTTACCGGTAACGATAAATAATATCAATGAAAAA
>DATHEH010000186.1:0-3586 GCA_035318685.1 Ferruginibacter sp. | reverse complement strand
CCTTGTCTACTATAACTCCGGTAGGTACGCTTTCAATCATTGGCGGCCCAACGGGAGTAGGATTAGGGATGCCTGGTACTTCGGCGACTACACTATAAACTCCCGTGCGGCTGCGTCGAAGAACTGCATTCGCTGCCGCGTCAGTTATATAAAAAGATCCGTCCGGTGCTTTAGTGATGCCATAAGGGTGTGTCATGTGGGTATTATTTAAAAAGGGATATGCTAACACAAAAGCCCCAATATCTTCCACGCCAAGAGTGGCTGCGGCTAAAGGTGGGTTGCCCGGTGTAAATGCAGAGACATCTGCTTTATACAGTTTCCCTTTCGCTCCGAGTATGTATAACAAGCCGTCGGCAAACAATAAATGCGAGGGAGCATCCAATTCGTTCCCAAAAAGTATAGATTCCATATTTGTGATAGCAGCAAACTTTTCTCCCGTTGGTTTAATAACCCATATTTTGCCGTCATTGGCACCTGTTCCCTGGTCGGCCATCCACACATTACCGGCGGTGTCGGCAGTTATTCCATTTGGACTGGTAAAGCCGGTGGAAAGCGTAGTAACAGTCAGTTTTGGCGGCGGAACAACTTCGGTTTTTTTCGAACAGCCTGCAATGAGCAGTAATATGCTTATGCCTAAAATAGAGTTGACTCCTTTTTTGGTATTGAATACGTGTTTCATGATATTTTTTTTATAGTTTAATGATTTTTAGATGCCACGGCATAAAAGTAGCTGCACAAAAGTCTAACCTGTAATAAAATAGACCAGCCTGTACGAAGAGCAAACAAACAGTATCAATAACAGTACAAAAAGTCAAAAATCAGCTGAATGCCGTTAAGCGACGAAAGCCTGTAGTTTGTCTACTTTACGGCGCCGCTGATTACCGAAAACTGTATCTTTAAAAGGTCAAACACGGGGTATGAAAGGTATTTTTCGAAATAAGATTGTGCTGCATATTCTATTCTGGTGCTTTTATTTCGTGTTCTATTTTCTTACGTTCAGGGCAAAGGCAGAACCGGTGAAACTTGCACTCATTACTGCAGCGGTGTCACTTCCCTACCAACTGTTTTTTACGTATTCCCAGATATCTTTTTTGATACCCCGTTTTTTAATAAAACGAAAACACTTAGCCTATATCCTTCTCACACTACTATTTGCGAAAATTGCCTGTAATATCGCTATCCTCACTTACCAGTCAATTGTTATCCCGATGGAAACAGGGAAACCTGCAAACATCCCATGGCATTGGCTTTATACGATCAATCTACGGCACGTGCTGCCGCTGTTCTCCATGCTTACCATTTGCGGTATTGCTGTGGCCATTAAATTGTTGAAGAGATACTACCTGGAAAACGACCGCAACCAAAAAATTGAGCAGGAGAAAACGTTGATGGAACTGGAAATGCTGAAGGCGCAAGTGCACCCGCATTTTTTATTTAATACACTCAACAATCTTTACTCCCTTACGCTAACCGGCTCCAATGATGCCCCGATAGTGGTTACACATTTATCGGGCCTTCTGCGTTATATGCTTTACGAGTGTAATGAAAAAGAAGTGCCGTTAAACAACGAAATTGCCGCGTTGAAAAAATATGTAGAACTTGAAAAGCTGCGTTATGGCAATCGTCTCGACGTTTCCTTTTCCTGCAGCGGACAAACGAACGGACAAACGATAGCGCCACTATTGCTCCTGCCTTTTGTAGAGAATAGTTTTAAGCATGGCGCCAGTCAGCAATTAGACCAATGCTGGGTTAATCTTCATCTGCATGTGGATAATCATGCTTTTAGCTTTAACCTTAGTAACAGTTGCAGTAAAGAAAGATTACCGGCCATCAATGGTGGTATTGGTTTGCAAAATATTCAAAAGAGGTTGGACCTGATCTATGCAGGTGCATACAACCTGGTCATCACCCAACAGGAAGAAATGTATGCTGTAAAGCTAACTGTGCAGCTAAACATTGTGCAAAAGCTTGCTGCCAGTAACGAAACTCCATTTGTTAACCCTTTACCCGTTGCAGCTGTATGAAATTAAATTGCCTTATTGTGGATGATGAACCCCTGGCAATAAAAGTGCTTGAAGCACATATAACCAATATTCCGTCGTTGGTTATTGGTAGTTCCTGTGGCAATGCGTTTAGTGCAATGGATGTATTAAGAGAGGGAAAAACAGACCTGATGTTCCTGGACATTCATATGCCCAAACTAATGGGACACGAATTTTTGCGCACCCTCCGAACGCCCCCTAAGGTCATTTTTACCACAGCATACAGAGAATATGCGTTGGATGCTTTTGAACTGGATGCGATAGATTATTTATTAAAGCCTATCACACTGGAACGCCTGTTAAAGGCTGTAAATAAAATAAGCAATACCATTGTGGCTGATAAAAAGGAGGAAGCTTTGATCGTTGAGGGCGAAGGCTTTGTTTATTTCCGGGCGGATCGAAAAATGGTCAAGGTGAAATATTCTGAGGTCATTTACGTGGAAAGCATGAAAGACTACATAAAGATCATACGCGTAAATGAAAAACCACTAATGGTAAAGCAATCCATTTCTTCACTGGAGGAGCTGCTGCCGGCTAATTTGTTCTTGCGTATCCATCGCTCTTATATCGTTGCTATTGATAAAATTGCTGCCTTCACCAACCACGACATTGAGATCGCGGGCAAGGAACTTCCGATAGGCCGGTTGTATGCACAGCAGGTAAATAGAATGGCGAAGATTTGATTTTTTTCGAAATCCGACATTCGAAATCCCGCGTGCGTTCGGAACATAAAAATTGGCTGTGATGTGCGAACTTAAAGATTCGCTTGTGTCAAATATCGGGAGTATCGGCCGAGTAGATAAAAAGGAAAAGTAAACAAATTAGTAATTGACTTGTTGATCCTGGTTCAAAACAATGGGTTCATGACAGTTAATTGGTGTAAAAGCCAGGGTAAAACATGCAGCGATCATCCCTTGACAAACACTCAATAAAATGCTCAACGAAAATCGTTGAGCATTTTATTGATTAACTGCGCTTTATTGAGCATTTCTTTTTTGGAGTTCGCACCCCTGCTCAGTTTTGCGCAATTCTGGTCTTTTATTTGCGGACCGGACGGGACTCGAACCCGCGACCTCTGCCGTGACAGGGCAGCATTCTAACCAACTGAACTACCGATCCTTAACTTTTTCCTTAAAACCAGCTAAAAAACCCGTTTTTAAAGGACGGCAAAGATAAGCCTCTTATTTTTCCGCTCCAAAACTTTTATAAAAAAATTGTAAGCCCTAATTTTACAAACTATCTTACAGCTCCTGCAACACAAATGGTATTTAATTGTAAATCTAAATTGTAAGTGTAATACATGATCGAGTTTAAAAAAAGGCAGTTCCTGGACTTTGAGAAACCCATCAAAGAATTGTATGACCAGATAGAACAACTAAAGATCACTTCAGAAAAGTCGAAAACAAATATGAGCGGGGCCATTGCCATGCTCGAAGAAAGGATCCTTGAAACCAAGAAGCACATCACGACCAATGTTACGCCCTGGCAGAAAGTACAGCTAAGCCGCCACCCCGACCGGCCCTATACCATGAAATACATTGATA
>DATHEH010000185.1:0-14535 GCA_035318685.1 Ferruginibacter sp. | reverse complement strand
TACAGCAGCTATTCTATTGATAGATACCATGCGCCTTAACCTTGGCCCTGATACAACTATTTGCTTTGGCAGTTCTATAATCATGTTACCTCAAACCAACCTGCAAACAGATATATTTAAGTGGACGCCTGCCGCAGGCTTAAATTATGATACTGCAAAAAATCCAATTGCATCACCCGGCGATACAACACAATATATCATGACTGCCAGGTGGGGTGTTTGCCAACGGCGGGATACAGTTATGGTAAATGTTTTACACAAGCCGTTTGTTTATGCAGGAAAGGATACTGCTCTTTGTTACAGAACGAATGCTTTCTTAAACGGGACTGCAACCAATTTATCCGGCACTGTAAATTATTCCTGGTCACCGCCCGACTCACTTAATACCCCCAATGCTGCCACTACCATTGCAAGATTGGATACTACAAGACAATTCAAATTAACGGTGACTGATAACTATGGTTGTAATTTTTCTATAGTTGATAGTATTTTAGTTACTATGATGCCGCCGCTTGTAGTGTTTGCAGGTACAGATACGAATGCGATCCTGGGAAGACCGCACCAATTACTTGCCAGCGGGGGTACAAATTATGTGTGGAGCCCGGTCGGTCCCCTGAACAGTCCCTTTATTGCAAACCCTTTGGCGATACTTTATAAGGACACTTATTTTTCGGTGCTGGTCATTGATGCTATTGGATGTACTGATGATGATACTGTACTCATAAAAGTTTATGAAGGTCCCACTTATTATATTCCAAATGCCTTTTCTCCGAATGGCGACGGGCTGAATGATATATTCCGCCCCGTTCCTGTTGGCATAAGAAGTACTGATTACTTCAGGTTATTTAACAGGTATGGTGAGTTGATGTTTCAAACCACCAAATGGCTAAAAGGATGGGATGGAACGTATAAAGGCAGGAAAGCTTTAGCAGGTACTTATGTATGGATGATAAAAGGCACAGATAAGAATGGCAGAATAATTGAAATGCAGGGCACGGTGATATTACTACGTTAAGTCTATGTAGTAGTATCACTACAAATGTTTCCTATATCCGTTATATAATTATTCTATCCACAATGCGTTAATAAATTCCAGGCATAAAGGCAAATGCCGTCGTTTAAAAAATTGTTACTTTTGTCGTATGAGCTTGACCGAAAAAAGATCTATCCGTATCGCAATATTGGACTTGTATGAAGGATTTGCCAACCAGGGCATGCGCTGTATCCGTGAGATACTTAATCAATTCAGCGAGGAGAACAACATTGATATCAGCTGGGATGAATTTGAAGTGCGTCTTGAAAAAAATATTCCCGATCTCAATTATGATATTTATATCTCCACCGGCGGACCGGGCAGCCCGGTAGAAAGTGAAGGCAGCGAATGGGAAAATGTTTACTTCACGTGGTTGAATAAAGTGGAAAGCTATAACAACAATCCTGCCCACGTACAAAAAAAGCAGGTCTTCTTCATTTGTCATTCTTTCCAACTGGTTTGCCGTCATTATAATATTGCCAAAGTGAGTAAAAGAAAAAGTACTTCGTTTGGTGTTTTTCCTATGCACTTGCTTCCCGAAGGAAAAAACGAGATCATCTTTAATGGTTTAAGAGATCCTTTCTATTCTGTTGACAGCAGGGACTACCAGGTTACAGAACCGAACCATAACAGGCTGAAGCAAATGGGTGCATCCATTTTGGCCATTGAAAAAGAAAGACCGCATGTTCCGCTTGAACGATCCATAATGGCCGTACGCTTCAATGAAAATATGATCGGTACCCAGTTCCATCCCGAGGCCGATGCCATAGGTATGAGTTTGTACTTACAAACCGAGGATAAGAAAAAAACAGTAATAGAAAATCATGGTGAGGAAAAATGGCAATCCATGATCGAACATTTAAATGATCCTGAAAAAATAATGTGGACCTATGCACATATCCTGCCCAACTTTTTATTCCAGGCGATAGAGAGCCAGCAGCCGGTTGAGGTTTAAGCATGGCTACACGAATTAATACGAATCCCACGAATTAGTCGATCGCAGTGTAAGTCTCTCATGCGATCCACAAGTCCCTGAGAAAAGCGGGATATCTTTCCCTTAATCCAAACAAAAGATTGAATTATTGGCCGTTTTGGGTAGCCAATTCATGTAATTAGCGGCAATTCGTGTAATTCATGTTTTATAGTTATTTTTATTAAGATAATCTAAAGTTCAATTTGTATGATAAAAGAATTAAGAGAGAGGTTCAATGCTGAGTTTACCAAGGAGAAATATGATGCTTACATGGTTAAATTAGAGGCCCTTCATCCCGGGTCGCTCGATTTCAGGAACGCGGAAACACCTGTTTTTGTTCCTGCCACATTTAGAGATAAAATGCTTGGTGCATGCGACGATATCATTGATGTTATTACCGATCCCAAATTCCCGTCATTAACAGAACGGGGTATCCCCGACAATGTACGGGTACCAAACGAGAGCGCTCGTGCCGAATGCATCGTATTTGATTTTGGTATCTGCGAAAATGAGAACGGTGAACTGGAGCCACAGCTGATAGAGATGCAGGGCTTCCCCACCCTTTATGCATTCCAGGCATTCCATTCAGAACTCACAGCGGAATACGCAAACCTGCCCGCAAATTTTTCTCCTTATTTAAATGGCTACACAAAAGAAACCTATATACAATTATTGAAAGAAATAATTGTTGGAGATCATGACCCAAAAAATGTGATACTGCTGGAGATCTTCCCCGAACAGCAAAAAACAAGGATCGATTTTTATTGTACCGAACAATTGTTGGGTATCAAAACGGTTTGTCTCACCAAATTAATTGCAGAAGGGAATAAATTATTCTATGATAACAACGGGATAAAGACAGCAGTAGAAAGGATCTACAACCGCCTGATCTTTGATGACCTGCAAAAGCAGGAAGACCTGGGTAACGTGGTAGACCTTACCAAAGATTATGATGTGGAATGGGTACCTCATCCCAACTGGTTCTACCGCATCAGTAAATTTACTTTGCCTTTTATACATAACCCTTATGTACCTAAGACCTATTTTTTAAATGAGTTAAAGCAAATGCCCGGCGACCTGGAGAATTATGTTTTGAAGCCTTTGTTCTCTTTTGCAGGCATGGGCGTTGTGATCGACGTTACGCAGCAGGATATTGATAATGTAAAGGATCCTGAGAACTGGATACTTCAGCGCAAAGTAAAATATGCCGATGTTATTAAAACGCCGGATGAGCCTGCCAAAGCAGAGATACGGTTATTTTATTTCTGGAAGAATGGATGGGCCAGGCCGAAAGGCGTGCACAACCTCGCAAGATTAAGCAAAGGGAAAATGATCGGCACAAGATATAATAAGAATAAAGAATGGGTGGGAGGCAATGTGGCATTTTTTGAGACCTGAGATCCATCCATTGCTCAACTCTTTATTTAAAAAGTAAATTTACGTCTCATGAAAAACGGCATAGCAAGATTCGATCATTACCTGACCCAATTGCAGGTACTGCTTGATAAAGGGGCTAAACAAAAAAATCCCGCACTCTGGCTTTATCAGAACAATGCCCGCACCCCCCTGTTCATGCTGGAGGCCCTGGCGAAATTGTATGGCGGCATGCACAACAAAAAAAAATTCGACAAGCTTAAAGAGCATTTCAAAGTACTGGAAGATGAACTCGGCGCCATTGATTATTACGATTGCTTTGCAAAAGAATTTGCGGCAAATAAAGAAATACCGGCATCGCTTACTGCATATATCCAGGCACAAAGCAGGGAAAAAATTCAAAACCTGAATGAAACACTAAAAGAAAAAGAATGGATCAGTGAAGGCAAAACCCGTATTGAAAAAATAAGAAAAAAACTGGCAGAAGCCAATTGGCAAAAAGAAAAAGAGGAAACGGAAAGCATTTATAACTTTTATGTGCTCGCCATAAAAGAAATGCTCAATTTCGTCAACCAAAAGAATTTTCATTTTGACAATGTGGAAGCTGATGTGCATGAATTAAGGAGAAAGCTGCGCTGGCTGAGCATCTACCCGCAGGCACTGAGGGGTTGCATACAATTAAGTAAGGCAAAGACAATACCCAAATACCTGGAGAAATATCTCAGCAAAGAGATCACCGGCTCGGCGTATAATATCATGCCTGATGCTGCTGATAACAGGCACTTCCTTTTATTGGAAAAGAATCGTTTTTATGCATTAAGCTGGATGATCGCAGAACTGGGTAAATTAAAAGATAACGGGCTTCGTGTTGTTGCGGTTGAAGAAGCGCTTATTCAAACGAGTACCGGGAAGAATATAGACGTTTTAAAAAAAGCATACGAGGTATTAGGGACCGGTCAAACCACTCTTCAGCAACTATTAGATAAAGCTGAAGACCTTTGTAAGGTATATTTTAAAGAGAAGAACCTTGAGCAACTGGTGATCGGTACTGCTTCTTCGGTTAAGTAGCTTATTTAATAAACCAGCGTATCCCAACAAATAGTTTGGCGCCCTGCACAGGTGCATAATTATATGATGGATCGAATACATACCCATAAGGATTTGTTTCCGGCCTTGCTGCACCATTATTATTAAAATATTTCCCCCCCCGCTTATCAAAAGGATCATCAGGATGGAGCAATGGATCCTTAGGTAAAAAGCTAAGGATGTTCTTTACACCGCCATAGCATTCAATTCCAGACTTCCATGTTTTGGTGACCTGGAAATTAATGATGCTGTATAACGGGGATTCCGCAGGCCTGAAATCGTTTGGTACAACAGCCAGTTTCATGGGGCCGTTCACTTTACCTGTAATATCAAAAGCGAGTGCATATTTGGTAATTGGGTAGCTTATTGCAAATGTGCCGGATACCTTAGGCGCATATAATTGCGGCACTTTTGTTTTGCTGCCATTTGTGTTATTATCCATTTGGAAAACATCCATAAATGTTACTCCGGCAATAACTTTTAATCCCCTGGTAAAACTAAAATCAGTATTCAATGTGATGCCCCGGGAAACAGCATAACCCCGGAGATTATCATAGATGATCTTGTTGGGATCTGTTAAAAAATCGGCAACGATCTTATTGGTGAACCGGGTATAAAACACGCTGGCATCCAGGCCTACAAAACCTTTGTTATGCCTGATATACCCGGTATAATTCAAATTCCCGTTCCAGGATTGTTCAGGTTTTAAAGCTGAGGCTATAACAACTTCTCTTGCACCCGTTAAGGCTGCATGGTCTTCCGTAAAAAGATTCACTACCCGGAATCCATTACCTGCGCTTAACCTGATCGTATTGTTTGTGTTTGGAGAGTATTTAAAAGCAAGTCTCGGTGTTAAGATACTGCCGTGCTCATTATTATGATCATACCGCAACCCGATCAAACTGGTGAGTTTTGGATTTACGGTGAACTGGTCCTGTATAAAAATGCCCGGGAGCCAGGTATGCGAAGGTTTATTATCACCGTGGAAATTTGCTGTTGCAGGTGAATTGTCATCATAAATAGTGTACCTGAACGGTAATCCCATCAACAGCTCATGCCTGCCCATTGTTTTACTCCAGCGCAATTGTGCAAAAGCTACCTGCTGGCTGGCATAATATTTAATGCGTCCATAATAGCTATCCTGTAAATGATAGTTATAGGAAATGTCAGCGGTAATACTTTTTGATAACGCAACAGTACTTATCAACTCCACACGGTTGGTATTGATGCTTTCACCATAAACACTATCGGTGCCCTTGAATTTAGGTTGCCACTGCAATTCACCACCCCAGCGGTTCTCATTCACATATCTTAATGCAAAAGAAGAATGCAGGGCATTCCTTTGTGAAAAATTCCATTTATTAAAAACAGAAACACGGTTCTGCAAAGTAACGTCGGTAAAATTATCTTTGTTGATATCCTTTAGCTGCTGGTAATTAAAATAGTTGATCCCCAGTAAAGAACTGGTCTTATCACTTAATTTAAATTTTGCAGTAACGTCGGCATTATATTCGCCAACACTGGTTGCAGACAGGTCAACCCGTAATTTATCGGAACCCGCGGCATCTTTTGTTATGATATTGACCAATCCGCCCACGGCTTCACTCCCATATAATGTTGAGGCCGGGCCCTTTACGATTTCAATACGTTTTACCATACTATTGGGTATACCGGCCAGGCCATACACAGTAGACAAGCTGCTTACTATGGGCATACCGTCGATCAGTATCATTGTATATGGGCCCTCCATGCCGTTAATATGGATATCGCCGGTATTACAAACATTACAGTTCAATTGCGGCTGAACACCATTTACCATCTGCAGGCTTTCAAAAATATTGGGTGAGGGGTTCTTTTTAAAATAATTGGGTGAATAAACTTCCACGGGGATGGGTGATGCCATCTTGCTGATCGGCTTCATTGTGCCTGAAATAACTACTTCTCCCAGTGTGGGGTTACTTTCTGTTAATAGAACATCAACCCTCGACATGGATGAACTTACTGTTACACGGGTGGTATGGATGTTAAAGTTAACAGCCGAAATGTTTAGCGTATGAAGACCCAAAGGAATATCGGTAAAATGAAAATGTCCTGCCGTATCGGTTATGACAGTTTTATTAAGCCCTTTTATAGTTACAGTTGCAGAAGCAACGGGCACCCCGCTCCCATTTACAATACCGCTTATTTTTCCTGCCTGGGCCAAAATGTAGTTCATCATCCCAAAACAGGCTAACAGCGTAATAATTTTTTTCATGATCTCAATATTCATCCCTGTCCATAATGACAGGTATTTTAATTTGCTCAGCAAAAATATACAATTAGGCTCACCTAAAATCATTTTTTCGGAAATTTTCTTCAAATTTGCCAAAACAAGCGGTTATGACCTCATTAGCAGAAGAGAATTATCTTAAGTCCATTTATAAACTACAGGAGAAATATGGGGACATCGTAACCACGTCTGCCCTTGCCGAAACGCTGGAGATCAATGCGGCATCGGTAACAGATTTCATTAAGAAGATGGCCGTAAAAAAACTGATCAGCTATGAGAAGTCAAGGGGGGTGAGGCTTACAGAACAGGGCAAGCAAATTGCCCTTACCATCATCCGCAAGCACAGGCTTTGGGAAGTATGGCTGGTGAATAACCTTGGTTTTAAATGGGATGAGGTACATGAAATTGCCGAACAACTTGAACATGTGGTCAGCAATGAATTGATCGAACAGCTGGACAAACATTTAGGCTACCCAAAAACCGATCCCCACGGCGACCTGATACCGGATGCAAAAGGCCGTTTTGCAAAGAACAGCAGTAAGCCGTTACTGGACCATAAAGTTGGGGATAAGACCAGGTTTGTTGGTGTGGCAGAACATTCCAACAGCTTTTTACAATACCTTACCAAGAACAATATTAAACTGGGTGATGAGCTGGCAGTGGAATCGATAGAAGAATTTGATCACTCCTTCCAGGTTAAAATAAACAGGAAGGAACGTAAACTGCTGAGTAAAGACGTTGTAAAGAATTTGCTCGTGGCTTCCATATAAAAGGCAACACGATTACTTCAATAAGTTTTTAATTTTATTTTCAAGGCTATTTCCCTCCAGGTCCACCGCTACGATCTTGCCTGACCTGTCCAGTAAAAAAGACGTAGGTATTTGTTCTACAAAATATTGTTCTGCCACTTTTGAATACCAGCCTGCATTCTCATTCACCTGGGTATAGGTGAGTTTATCCTGCCTGATAGCCCTGATCCAGGCCTCTTTTTTTGTATCTATAGACACCGCAAAAACTTCGAAGCCTTTTTCCTTATACTTTTTATACAACCTTACCACGGCCGGGTTTGCAGCCCTGCAGGGCATACACCAACTGGCCCAAAAATCTATCAGCACTACTTTACCTTTTAGTGACGATAGACTTACGATACTATCTTTCGTATCAGGCAGCGATATCCCGGGTGCCATGGCACCCACCCGCAATTGCGCACTGGCAACGAGTGTGTTCACTATAATACCTAGTGTAAAAATTATTTCCTTCATCTGCAACATTTCTTTTTTATGAATAAAGACGCCAGCTTTTTTAAAAAACCAGATAATATTATTTTTACAGTCCTCATTTTTTTGAAAATACATTTAAGAAATTATATTCCACTCTCATTAAAAAATTAGAATTAGCCATTCTTAGCGTATTACCACTAAGCTGGGTTCTGTAACCAATGTCGATCCTGGCAATACTGTTAATGATAAATTGGATAGCAGGTGCCATGTCCAAATAATATTTTTTATTCTCCCATGTGCTGGTACCTAAAAATTCAGCATAAAGGTTTATGTTGGTTTGCCTATAACTGGTGTATTCTTTGGGAAACAATAAATATCCTGCAGATAAACTGTAGTTAACAGCATGCCATGGCACAATAACTTCCCGCTTGTCGCGTAAATTATTAAGACGGTAGGAATAACCCGCAGAACCTGAAATAGCCAGTTTGTTTAGTAGCTGGGTAGCGATAACGCCTGTTGAAATACCTGAATTGGCACCATCGAGCTCAATTTCATTATTTACAGTAGTATGAATGAGGTCATGTATAATCACGCCCCCGCTTCCATCCGGGATAACATGCTTTTCAGTTGTGATCAGCGCAGTCGGGTTATCGATCACAGCGATCTTACCATAAACAGCCATCCTGAAATGTGAATGAATATCATCTTTGGAAAGAATCCTGTATTTCGCATACAATGCTGCGCCTTCCATTTTTAAATTGCGCTGAAACATATCAGATGCATACACATTTACATGTACCATCAGGTTTTTATTTACCCCGATCATAACCTCAGGCTCCAGGCGATAGCTGCTGAATTTATTATCATGGGTCATCTTAAAGAGCCTTGATACGAACCTTACACCGATACTATTAGCTGCCATATTACTGGCTGGTTCGGTAAACACATACAACTCCTGGGCATCGCCCCTGGTGAACGATATTACAAGAATGAGAGATAAAATAAATTTCATATGCATTTTCTTTTAACTAAAACCCCCGGTAAGACCTGAAAGCCGTTTCCGGGGGTTAGATAAAAATTTCTAGATCGTTACATGAAAGATCCGTTTCCCGGCTGGCAAATTTTCTTTTGCACAGCAGGCTCCGGCTACTCCTGTTTTGTAACACTCCATTTTTGTATAGATGCTGTTCTTCTTGTATTCCTTCGAGGTAACATATCCCTTATCCAGCACCCTGATGGTCTTGTCGCCATTCAGGGTTTGATCTCTGACATTTAGAAAATGAAAGACGGTATTCCCGATCACCACATGGTCGTCATTCCCGATCAGCACTTTATCGAAATTCACTGCAGCCGTAAACCTGGCCACAAAAAAACCGGCATCTTCCACTTTCTTTTTAAGCCTGTCAAAATCAACATTGCTCGCGGGTTTAAAAGAAACATCGAAGCTGGAGTTTTTAATATTGGCATCTACCTTATCGACAAAGTCGAGCGACTTAAGCGCTTTGTTTATCGCGTTACTGCACATACTACAGGTTAAACCGCTGGCCTGTATGCTCACGCTTTTAACCTGTGCAGTCGAAGTAAATGAAAAGAGAACAAACAACATTAAAACAAGGTATTTCATATACTGATCTTTAAAGGTTATGATTTACAACATTCTTTGTCTTTGCAGCATTGCATGTCCTTGCACGCAGCAGCATCCTTATCGCATTTTTCGCGAGCGCAGCATTTCATAGCTGTACCTTCTTTTTTACTGCAACAGTCCTTGTCTTTGCAACAGTCTTTGTCTTGGCAGCAATCTGCCCCGGTACCACATTTTTCATTATCACAACACTTTACCGGTGTAACTGAAGCTTTTCTATCATACTGGCAGCAGCCGTGCAAATTATCATATGCCTTGTCATCTGCTGTATAATCCTGTGTATCGTATCCTGACTTTGCAATGGCCTGTTGAATCTTTATGGAAGAGGTCTTATTTAATGCATAAGAGACGTTAAGTTCTTTACTGTCTTCGTTCCAGTTGGCAGATGTTGCGCCGCCTTTTTTTGCAGCTTTTTCAATGGTTGTTTTGCACATGCCGCAATTGCCCCAAACCTTAATGGTTTCTTTTTTAACTGAAGTTTGTGCAAAAGAAGAATTAAATGCGAAGATGCTGAATAATAATGCAGCATAAATATTCAAGGTTCTCATTTTATAAAAATTTAATTATTGATAAATAATATGGATATGCCTATAGCATAAGCACCAATAGCGGCTGCTATTGATGGAAGATCAATAAGTAATTCTATATCCTGAAAACACAATTCAATATACAGGCAGAGGGACCCGTATAATCAGGTGGGGAATGGTTGTTTACTGCTGATAAAGCAATGTTTGAAGGAGTTTTTGTATTGAATAACCAATGTTCACTTAGTATAGCAAATTCCGGCGCCGCAAAATGAATGTCATTAGCAACCGTTTTGTGAGAATCCTGTAATTTGTAGAACTTGTATTCATCATGACAGCATCCTGTATCTTTTTCCGTCATGCCGCATTTTCCGCATTTATCGCTGGATGAACCATAGAATTCCATCCCGGCCTTTTTGCCCATACAATAATGCAACTGCATGGCGATCCCGGAAGAAACCGTCATGTATAACAAAGCTAATATGGCGAGAAGGCCTTTTTTCATAACCGCTTAACTGCTACAAAAGTAAACAGATTTTCTTTAAAAAAGAATTCAATGCCGGAAATAAGATATGATTAACATCATGCTGCCACACTTAATTCACAAATGCCCACTGGATTCCAAAGCGTAATATAAAACCCTGCGTAGGATAATGCGGTGCTGCAAAATTGTTATTGGTAAACCCGAAGCCATTGGTAAAGCTCACTGTATTCAGGTTTTCGGCCCGTATAAAGGCCACAAAGGATTTGATGCGGAAATGAAAAAAGGCGTGGATATCAGGGAGGTTCTTTAATTTAAAACTATCCTGCGGCATAAACTGCCCCATCACCGGCGAATAATTATAAGCTTCATAAGGTGTATAATACCTGACCTCCAGCCCCGTACTTAAAACCAGGTTCTTAAAGAATGTTCCCTCGTATGCGAGCCTGTTCCTTGTGAACAGCAGCGGTACCTTGATAGGAGCGCTGCCATCTGTTTGCTGTGCAACAACATCAACATACCAGTTCCATCTCTTTGTTACCCTGATCTTTTTTGAGGCATATACCTGCAACAGGTTGATCACTTTACTGCTTTGTGCGGTATGATAATAATCCGAAAAATAAGTATAGTTGGTAATGAGGTGATTTTTAAAGCCGATATTAATGAACTGGTTAGTTGCTTCTGCGCCGAAAGATGTGATGTTCTCCTTCTTTGTTATACCCGGGTTATTAAAATTAAAGGCGGAAGCACTATTGTAGATGAACGAGGGTGTACGGTTCACATTCCTGAAAAATAGACGAACGTCGCCAAATCTTTTGTTCAGGTATCTTCCTATGGTAGCATAAGCACTGTAATCACCGGCATTCAATCCATTAAGATAAAACTCCCCTTTTGCCAAAACGTCCCAAAGCCTGTTGCGTGTTTTGTTGCGGTACTCCCCATGCAATATCACATTATAAAAACTCCGGTTCCCTTTTACAGACTCCAGTTGTATATTTTGCATTTTTGCGCCAACCATTAAGAACTGGGCTGCATTCTTTGTATCCGGAAATTGTAAAAGTGAGAAATCATTACTGAATATCTTCCATTTTTCCTGCACATATAAACTATCTATTGCCTGGCTGAATGCGAGGTCGTACCAGTTTTTATAGATAACCGAATCTGCTTTTAAATCATTGTACAGGTAATTGTAGTTGCTGTAAGTGAAACTGTACTGTGCCCGCAATTTGGGATAGAATAAATATTCCGTAGTGGAATCATTTACTGCAATGGAATCCCTTTTGCCGATGTCGTAGGTTTGCCGCAGGAAAAAAGTAACATCCTTATAAATATTCCCGGTGTTCACACTCGATTGAAAAGGATTCGGCTCAAACAGGTTGGCATTACCCAGGTTTACAGGAACGGCATAACGTTTTTTACGGTTGGGATCATCAAGTAAAGAATCATTGGTAATTCCGCCGTTCTCTGAATTTTTACTGGTATTACCCACCACGATGAGAAAGGCTGCGTATCTTTTTCTCTTTCCCTGGTAATTACCAAAGAGCCGGTAGCTTTTATGATTGGTGTTTTGTGTTACAAAAAAACCCGGTGCACTTACCAGGCGGTAATCAAACCCAAAGCCAAGGTTGGGCCTTGGATTTTGGGTATGAAGGGCCTTGATCATTTGCTCCTTACCGGATGCCAGTTGGTAACTAAGGTGCGAGTAGGGCCTGTTGGTCTTATAGAATTTTGACCCTTCCAGTGTAAACCTGTACACGTCAAATGCATGCAGGCCGGCATCCCAGCCCGGTTTCGCGTTTGGTGAAAATATGAGTGAATAGGCCGCTGCACCGTTATTACCCAGGTATTGATAGCTGGAAGGAATGGAAAAATATTTATCAAAATCATTTATGGTAGAATCGAAAGGAATATTGCGGATGGAATCAAGATACCTGTACGTGATGGAGATAGAATCTTTTTTGTCATTCCTGTGCTCAAACCCGATCGTATCTGTACGGCCTCCGCTACTGCTTCTTACATTGCTTAGCCTGCCACCCACCTGCTGTATTACATCAGACTGTGCATAGCTAAACTGGATAAAAAAAAACAAAACCAATACAGGAACAATTTTCTTCATTATCTTCTCTTATAGTTGTGCAATAAGTTCACAGGATAAAGCCGCGAAAGCCGGTTCCGCATCTTTGGCTGCCTGCAATACTTCCTCGTGCGTTATCACATTATCTTCTTCACGTAAGCCCATGTCTGTAACCACGCTCATGGCAAATACGGGCAGTCCCATGTGTACAGCTGTAATTACTTCCTGTACGGTACTCATGCCCACCACATCCCCGCCCAGTGTTTGGATCATCCTGTATTCTGCCCTTGTTTCAAAAGTAGGCCCTGTTACAGCAACATAAACACCCTCTCTTAATTTTATTTTTTTTTCAGCAGCGATGGCTTTTGCTTTTTTAATGAGGGTCTTTTTATAAGGCTCGCTCATATCCGGAAACCTCGGGCCCAGCTCCTTATAATTTTTACCGATCAGCGGGTTAGGCGCAAGCTGGCTGATATGGTCGGTGATGATCATCAGGTCGCCCACTTTGAATTCGGGATTAACGCCGCCTGCTGCATTGCTTAAGAGTAAGGTCTCAATACCGAGGTATTTCATCACCCTTATCGGGAATACGATCTGCTCAGAACTATAACCTTCATAATAATGAAAGCGCCCGGCCATGGCCACTACTTTTTTTCCACGCAATTCCCCAAAGATCAGTTTACCGCTATGCCCTTCCACCGTACTTACGGGGAAATGTGGTATATCACCGTAAGCGATCTCTTTTTCTATCTTTATTTCTTTTGTAAAACTTCCGAGCCCGCTTCCCAAAACAATACCAACAGATGGCTGTTGGTTGTATATTTTCTTAATGAATTCCTTCGCCTCATTAATTTTCTCCATCATAAGCAATTACTTTTTAACAACGCCAAAGGTAAGATAAGATACGTTAAAGGAATGTTCAGAATTTAGGTTTGTAGTTTATAGTTTGTGGTTTGTGGTTGGCCTATATCGCGAAATATCCGCAACAAAACCACAAACCCCAAACTATAAACTGTTTTATTTATCTTCGCCAAAACTTTTTGACTTATGAATCTTCACGAATACCAGGCCAAAGAATTATTGAAAAAGTACAGTGTTCCCGTTCAGGAAGGCATCCCCTGCAATACCGCGGGTGAGGCAGAGCAGGCTTATAAGCAAATCCATACCCAGTACGGGAGCAAGTTTGCCGTTGTAAAAGCACAGATTCATGCCGGTGGACGTGGTAAAGGAAAAATAGCCGGTACAGAACAGCGAGGTGTTGCTGTTGGTAAGACCGCCGAAGAAGTTAAAGAGATCGCACAAAATATTTTAGGTGGAACATTGATAACGATACAAACAGGGCCCGCAGGAAAACTGGTAAATAAAGTGCTGGTGGCACAGGATGTTTATTATGATGGGCCAAACCCTGTAAAAGAATTCTATCTCTCCATTTTACTGGACAGGAGCAAAGGACAGAACGTGATCATGTATAGTACAGAAGGCGGGATGAACATTGAAGACGTAGCACATGATACACCGGAAAAGATCTTTAAAGAATGGGTGCACCCGGGAGGTGTTTTAGAACCCTTCCAGGCGAGGAAGATCGCTTTCAATCTAGGATTAAACGGTCCTGCTTTTAAGAACTGCATAAAGTTTGTCAGCAATTTATATAATGCCTATGTTGGTTTGGATTGTGGCATGCTGGAAATAAACCCGCTGTTCAAGACCAGTGATGAAAAGATAATTGCGGTGGATTGTAAAATGAATGTTGATGACAATGCATTGATGCGCCACCTGGATATAGCTGCTTTAAGGGACGCAAGTGAAGAAGACCCAACAGAAGTGGAAGCAGGACAATTCAACCTGAACTTTGTAAAACT
>DATHEH010000184.1:0-5394 GCA_035318685.1 Ferruginibacter sp. | reverse complement strand
GCATGCAATGAACAGTGAACTGACAAAGATCAAGAGCAATAATTTTTTCATAAATGAAAGTTTTAGGTTTAAAATAAATGGTCAGAATTGGTTTGTGATCCGTGGAATAACCAAACAGGACAGAAGAATCATGAAAGTAATGACTTAAAGCAGATTTTGCAAGCACCCCGCAATAATATTTATGCATGTGCATGCGTTAATAAAATAATAGCAGGGGAGGAACCTGCAGTAAATCTTTTTAGGATATGTGTGCCAGGCGTTCGTATTTGTCCTAAGTAAAAAGGCCTGGCGAACATTTTTTTATTAACAATTACCTGCGGTTGGTATATTTTTTGTAAAAATAGCAGGAACAAAATCCATTCTGTATGAGAACTATTGCTTACCTGGCCGTCAGTTGCCTCACACTTTTATTCATCGCTTTTATCTTACTTGTGGTGCTTTTCATTAAGCATTAAGATCATTGTATGCCGGCCTAATCCCGGCAAATAATTATTACCGGTGCCGGGGGTTCAGCTCCCGGCATCTTTATAAATACCATAGAATACCCGCATACTCTTTTCCCGGCAAGGTTTTGCACAAAATTGTCACAATGGCCTACAACTGTATAAAAGGTGAGCAATAGTAATAGCTACGAATCATACATTTGTTCCTGTTTACATAAAAACTGATTTATTAAATTAAAATGTAAAGGAATGTTTCGTAAAAATCTTCTATTGATGATTTTGTTGTTTGTTGGGGGTATCGCTGCTGCGCAGAATATTAAAAGCCAGGTTACTTTCAGGATGCTGAAAACGGCAACGAGCCTGGCGGAGGCACAACAATTTGAAGCAGCAGAAGAATATTTTAAAAAAGGCTTGTCGAGGGCCATTGCAAATTACGATTACTACTGCCAGGCATTTGCCAATGAAGGCCTGGGTAATTTATATACGAAATTAGAACAACCCACACTGGCCATAGATCATTATAGAGCTGCTGTAAGGCTGTACCGGGCGCAAAAGCTAACTGTCATTGCCAACGTGGTGGAAAGCTTATTAAAAAGCGTACAGGGTATCGGCGACCTGTATGCCGGTATAGAAGTAGGTGCAAAGGGTATAAAGCTCAGTGTGATAGACGTAAAGCTCAGTAAAGACAGGGAATATGATTATACACTGAAAGCAGATACAGCCATCAATACAGATGCTGCTGCCCTTTCTTACCAAAGCGAAAAAGAAACCCAGGATGCTATAGAGCTTCTTCTAAACATAGTTAAAGCCCGTTACCAGATAGCGCCTGACAAAGTACATATCGTGATAGCAAGTGGCCTAAAGCAGGAACTGGATAAATATAATAAGGTAGAATACTTCGCCAATGTAGTACGTCCGAAAAACCTTGATCCAAAGATCAGCATTGCCTATATAACCCCTACGCAGGAATCGGAACTGAGTTTACTGGGTGTGGTACCGCAAAAAAGGCGTTTTTCCGCAAACCAGCTGGACGTGGGTAGCGGAAATACAAAAGGCGGGTATTTTAACGCAAACAAGGTTTTTGTTCCCGTTACTTTCCCATTGGGTACAAAATCATTCCAGCGCCTTATAGAAGCCAAAGCAACGAACGATCTGAACGATTATGTGAGAACAGCCGAACAGATCTGGATCGACAGTTTGCGAAGGATCGTGGTGAATGAATTTGCCGCGAAGAGGGATGTAAAGAACCGGGACATAACCTATATCTCCGGCGGTGTGGTATGGGCGATCGCTTCACTCATGCATCCTGAAAGCATAAACAGCAACTATACCGAGATCACCGGGCAGGACATATCTGAATTCCGCAGGCTTCTTTTTTCAGACTATGAAAGGTTGAGCAAACCAGACCTTACGTTCATATCTTATCCTGAAGATGCCCGTGCATCCCAGCGTAATATTAACCGGGTATTGAATACTTACGACAGGAAGGCGTTGTTAGCAGGCACTATCTGGCTTGATGAACTTGTACACGAGATCAACACGATCAACCCGGGTAAAAAATTCATCTATGCTAAATATGCTTACGTGGGCTGGATCAGTGGTTATATCATTAAAAAAGTTACCCAGCAGTACACTGGCCTGGTAAACTAAAACGGAGTTTTTCGAAAATTTTCTATACGAAGGTCATAAAGGCTTCTACAACTTATCTTGCCGGATAAATGCATTTTTGCCCTGCTTATTTATCCACAACCAATCCAATATCTTTAAAAAAACAACATAACCTCGATCGGCTTTACAACAGGCCTTCATTAGTGAAGGCCTGTTTGTTTGTAACTAATTCCTGCTCCCCCGCATATTGCGTGATGTATGAACAAACCAGTGCTTTATCTTTTTCGTCCAAATATGATCAGAATTATCTTATTCATTTTATAAAAGTAAGCGTGTTACGCTCAGGGTTTAAAGATAGACGGACTGAACAGGTAGAAATGAAGCATTTACACCTGTTACCCTAAAACCTGATGAAATGCCGGAAATTATTGCCGTTGTTTTGTTCAAAAAACAAAGCCACAATTACAATATTTCCCCCGGAATCCCGTTTATGTAAAAACCCAAAACCCCAGGAAATGAAAACACCTATACCCTTGATCCTGGCACTGTTCTGTGCCGTTATCTCATTAAATTCATGTGTTACCGGTAATTCAGCGACGCAGTCAAAATCTGACGTTGAAAATGCGAAGGACCTCAATTCTTCCTGCTACGTGGTAATGAGCGATGGTTCTATCCGTCATTATTCAAGTTTAAAGCTGGTAACAGGCCTGTTTGTTACGCCGCATCTTTTGGCAGATAAAAAGCTTGCTATTGATGCAAAGGACATCACGGCATACCAGGATAACCGACGCTATGCTGTTTCCCAAAAATTACTCACCACGAAGAAAACCAGCTATGTGGCATTAGAGACCCTTCCGGGCTTTGCCGTAAGGGTAGTAAAGGGAAAACTTAATGTTTATGCCAGGAAATATTATAATGGTAATACTTCTGTGGCCGAATATTTTCTGCAGCACGGCGACGATGGCGAGATAGTTGCTTATTCTACCAGGGTTCTGAGCGAAATGGTAAAGGATAACCAAAAAGCATCTGAATATTTCAACAGCAAAATAAAAGTATCGCCGATGTCAAAGAAAATACTGGCAACGGCTGATATCTATAATAATTCAGAACTTTTGTCCAAGAATTAATACCGCTTTTTAAATATATTGCATGCAGTTGATCATGATAAATGGTCAGCTGCATTTTTTTATGCTTTTACACGAACTCACAACAGAACGACTTGTCCTGAGACAGCTTAAGCCCGAAGACGCGGATAGGATATTTGTGCTTCGCTCAGATGAAAATGTAAACAGGTACCTCGACCGGCAGCCGGCATTAACAATAGAAGATGCAATAGCATTTATTCAAAAGATCAATACCGCAGTTAATAATAATGCTAGCCTGTACTGGGCCATATCAGCTAAAGATGACCCTGCACTGATAGGAACGATCTGTATTTTTAATACCGATCTGGAAAAAGGAACCGCCGAAATAGGGTATGAGATGCTCCCGGCCTTTCATGGAAAAGGATTAATGCAGGAAGCGTTAGCCACAATAATTGAATATGGATTTGAAGTAGCAGGATTTAACATCATAGAGGCTGTTCCGCGAGCTGACAATGAGCGATCAGTAAGTCTGTTGAAAAAAAATAAATTCACACGGGATAGCGAAGCAGAAAAAAAATTCAGTGAAGAGGACAGGGCAGCGAATCTTATCATATACAGCTTAAGAAAAGATCTTCGCTAAACAGTATATCAGTTCAGCGTTGCGCCAAACCCTTCTTTTGAAAAATCAATCCCGCTGTAATCCTTCACCACGTTATATAAAGTATCCCTTTCTACAGGCACGCGTTTTACCTGTTTGATGAGTCTTACCAGTTCTTCCGTAGTCATTGCGGGTGTTTGTTCCTCGCTGCCCGCCATGCTGTAAATTTTTGTTGAGTCATCAATAGTGCCATCAATATCATTTACGCCAAAGGATAAACTGAGCTGCGCATTTTGCCTGCCCAGCATGGGCCAGTAAGCTTTAAGGTGGGGAAAGTTATCCAGGTAGATCCTTGCTATTGCGTAGAGCCGCATGTCTTCCGTAGTAACAGATTCCGGAACATTGCTCATATCATTGTCACGGTTACGGAATTTCAATGGTATAAAGGTATTGAAGCCCCCGGTTTTATCCTGCAATTCTCTTAACCTCCGCATGTGATCTATACGGTGCTCATATTGCTCAATATGGCCATAGAGCATGGTTGCATTGCTGTGCATACCCAGGTTGTGTGCGGCTTCATGGACCGCCAGCCATCCGTTTGCGTCAACCTTATCGGCGCAGATCTGTTCCCTTATTTCAGGCGCAAATATTTCGGCGCCACCGCCGGGTAAACTATCAAGGCCTGCAGCATGCAGTTGTTTCATACCTTCTTCAACGGTAAGCTTTGCCTTGCGAAACATATAATCAAGTTCAACCGCGGTAAATGCTTTTACATGCAAAGAGGGCCGGTGTGCTTTTATCTTTTGCATCAGTTCGATAAAATAAGCCATGTTCATTTTGGGATGCACGCCACCTACAATATGCACTTCAGTAATGGGTTTGCCGTCATACCCTTTTACAATGTCGAGCATCCGGTAGATGCTGAGTTCCCATCCTTCTTCCTTGTGTGCATACAAACGTGAATAAGAACAGAATTTGCAACTGAACACACACACATTGGTGGGCTCGATATGAAAATTACGGTTGAAGTAAGTGATATCGCCATGTTTTTTTTCCCGGATGAAATTGGCCAGGGCACCGGTAAAAGCCAGGCTTCCTTTTTCAAAAAGCAGCAAACAGTCTTCATCTGTAATGCGTTGACCATCTTTTACTTTTTGGGCAATTATTTTAAGCCCGTTATCTGCAGTGGAATCAATTAAAATATCTAAGGAAGCACTCATCAATTATCTTTTTGCAAAGTTAGGCTGATTGAAGTTTTTATGTGTTTATTTTTTAAACCCGGTACTGTGTTGAAGCCCGGCTTATATTTGTAAAATGGACTTAAATACCGAATTCATCCGTTACTTCCGGGAGCAGGCAGAGGACGTTGCTAAAGCCAATCTCAGCTTCGAGAAGGATCATATTACGGGAATACTTATCAGGAATACTTTGGCCGGCGATAAAAATAAAAAGGGATACCCTGAATTGTGGGAAGCAGTTGAGGAAACCGGTGATACAGAATATACGATCGATACTTTTATTAAAGCCGCCAGGATAATATTAGCTGAAGATCGTCTATGACCCATTGCGCCATTCCCTGATTAAGAATAAATGTATATCTTCCAAGTCCAAAATAAACCAAAGCTATATGAGCATTAAGTTACGTCTTACGATCATGAGT
>DATHEH010000183.1:0-4537 GCA_035318685.1 Ferruginibacter sp. | reverse complement strand
ATGCTGTTTACAATCTCCTCCATTATAGCGCCGTTATCATAATTAACCATTATTACCGCACCATTTCCACCCTGCATGCTGCCAATATATTTTGCTACAAATCCCGCATCCTGGCCATTGTGAGTAAAATATTTTACTGTGCCGCGCTGCAGGATAAATGTCCCCAGGGCTGCTGCTTCATCTACATAAGGAGTTAACATTAGTTGCGCGGTTGAAGGTGAAAGCACCTTGCCTGACCTTCCTTCCAATGCAAGCTGTGTTTCAATAACAAATTTTGCAAGGTCTGATGTATTAGACCAAAGGCCCGCAGCTGCCTGCTCAGGATATACATGGTATTTACTTTTTACCGGGCCATCACTGAAATAACCGGTTGCTATCAGATGTGCTTCTTTTTTTGGTGGCTGTGAATAAGTGCTGCTGGTCATTCCTAATGGCTGCAAAACATTCTTCCACATGTATTCATCATAAGGTAACCCTGTTATATCCTGCACGATCACCTGGGAAATAGTTGTGCCACCCCCGGAATATTGAAACTTTAACGATGGCTCGAATTCAGAACGAACTGCCTTTGTATTTGCTGGCGACAATCCATTCAATACCTGGCTTAATACAGGAATGGTATCCCCCCTTTCATACCCGGGAAATCCATGTATTGACAAACCACCGGAATGACTGAGAAGATTTGCAATAGTTATTTTTTTCCCTTTCGAAACGCTGTCATAAGGGAATTTCCAGCTTTTCAAATATTGGTTGATATCCGTGTGCAGGTCGAGCTTTCCATCCTGCACAAGCTTCAATACACCAACAGCATTAAGAGATTTACTGATAGACCCGCTTTGAAAAATGGTAGTATTTGTAACAGGCCGCTGTTCAGCACTATCTGCCCACCCATAATTTTTAACCCATTCCACTTTATAATCTTTTATTACTGCAATGCTCATCCCCCTGGTTGTATGCTGCTTCATTCTTTCTGCAAGGGTCCATGGTTTTACCCCTTCTATCTTCGTCCACCCGGTGAGGTTATTCTCTACCTCTTCAATTTGTTTAAGAACATCCCTGGAATAATTTTGCTGTGCAATTAACTTACATGGAATAAACAAGCAAAGTAGTAAAGGATATATTCGCATGATATTACTATTATTATGTTGTACAATTTACAATACGTACTCCAAAGAACATAAGTAAACTTAATAATTGGTGAGGTTGCTTATATGATGGATTTTACATTACTTTTTACTCCCCTTCCCCCGGTTACAAAACTGTACACCCCTGGTATCCAACTCCGCATCAGGGCTCCTAAACAAACAGCCATCACCACCAGGCAAAACGGCAATACTATATAAGTTATCATCCGGTAGGCATGCCAGTGGTTTATTTGCATAAAAACTGCTTTGGTTGCATATACCACCAACGGGGCATGAAAGACATAAATCATAAAAGAAAAAGCGGTAAGCCAATTAAACCATTTTTTTTCCATAAAAAATTTTACCAATGTATTACAGCCATACCATGCACAGATGAGCCCGCTTATAACGGTAATTTTATGCAGCAACAATAAGATAGGTTCCAGCACATTAATGTTTTCCATCAATGCCAGCCATGTTTTAAGCAACGATGCACCTATAAAAACAATAAGCCAGAATGTTGGCTGCAGCCATTTATTGGGTGTATCGATATCGAAATTTCTTTTTTGCATCCATATCCCCAGTGAAAAGAATAACAAGCCCTCCCCTTCTATCAGGACAAACCCGGAAGTGGCGATCCACCATAAAATAACAATAGAAAAAAATATCCATTTTGCAACGGGATGGGTTATACACCAGCGCAAAGCAGGGTAAGCCAGGTTATATACCAATAAAACCCTGATGAACCAGAGTTGGTAAGATACCGGGAAAAATATCCATCTTATCAATACTTCATACCAGTGATACTGGTGCAGCAATACCCTGGTTTCATCCAACTGCATCATACGGGTAGACACCACGATATCCCGGCTATAAGGAAAAAATTCGAGGCCCCAGGTAAGCAATAAGCCGAATGCACTCCACACCAGGTAAGGATACAACAGTGTACGTACCCGCTTTCCTGCACGCTGTTTATAAGGTGTACTATCACTCATTGCAAAAAGGTACCCGGATATAATAAACAGCATCGGGATACGAAACCGGAATAACCCGTTTGCCAGCCAGTATTCTGTAAAGGTTGTAAAGGTGAGCGGCTCATGTGGCAAGGTCCAGGGTTGCAAGTATGATTCATTGAGGTTATATCCATGCACATATACCAAAAGGAACATTGATACAAAAGACCAGAACCTGAATTTTTTAGAATTGAAAGCAGATAACATTCTGGATCGTTTAGGCGATGTGTTTAGGCATTTAGAAAGACAAAACTAAAACTACATATTCTTTCGTGCTTTCATTCCCGTAAACCTCTTTTTAATGTATTTATATAAAAGGTTCCGAAAATAATTTAGAACAAGTCCGTTGTGTTGAATACACTTTGCATGAAACATTTTCAAAGCCTGTACAGGAAGTTTGTTCCAGGGGTAAAGGCCCCGCGTTCCCTATATCCTTTAATGGATGGGGAACATTCACGATAAAGGTAAAAATCTTCCTGGACAACGGCTCGATACAGGAACTGTATCATGAAATGGTTTTGTGAATGGCAACTGTTAATGTTCAATAGTCATAATGATGAAAAGTATACAATAATACTTTTTCATCATTCACGAAATAAGCTGCCGACATTCCGTTTACCCTTCTGTTCTCCTTTTGCAAAAGATCTTCTCCAAAACTTGCATGATTCATTTGGCGGTATTACTTTAACGGTTACAAAAAACTATTAATTATGAAAAAAACGATCATTGCATCCATTGTTGGTGGAATTATCATCTTTGCCTGGCAATTTCTTTCCTGGCCTGTTTTAAACTTACACAAAGCCACCAACCGCTATACCCCTAACGGTTCGGCGATCCTGGAAAACTTAAATGCCAATCTGCCGGAAGAAGGAGGCTACATATTGCCGGGGCTTCCTGAAACCGCTACGAGTGAAGATCATGAAAAAATGATGAAAGAATCCGACGGGAAACCATGGGCAAGCGTACAGTATCATAAAACTATGAAATCAACTGTGGGAGCTATGGTTACAAATATGATCCGTGCCTTGCTGGTGGATATCGTTATGATCATGCTGTTTTGCTGGATACTGAACAGGTTTAATATGGCCAGCTTTAGAACCATATTTATTGCCAGCATTTTTACCGGGCTCATCATTTTCTTCTATGCCCCATACACGATGAATATCTGGTATAAGACATTTGATGTGATGGCCCATTTTTGTGATGCAATTATTAGCTGGGGACTATGTGGTTTATGGCTCGGATGGTATTTGAGCAGGAAGCCGGTAAATAGGTAAATATTAAATCAAAAGTAAAAACCCAAAGTTTAGCGCCTTTAAAAAAGTTAACCTTATTAAACTTTTATACCGGCAGGCAGATGTAAAATCACCTGCCGGTTTTTTATGACGATAATATAGTTGTTATCTCCGGGCCGTCTGGGCATCCGGTATTTTATATCAGGTATAAACTATCCAGAAAAATATGGCTCCTAATTTGTAATTGTTACCTCTAAAATAACCACCATGTTAAAAGAACTTTTAGACCTTGTAAGAGGACAAGCCACGGAAACGGTAATTAATAATCCCGATGTTCCGAATGAGCATAATGAAGATGTAATTGCGGAAGCTACGAACACCGTTGCTTCCGGGCTCCGCAATGTAGTGGCCGGTGGCGGGGTACAGAGTTTACTTTCTTTATTCGGCGGAAGCGGGAATAAAAAAGGTTTGTTGAGTAACCCGATTGTTTCCATGATGATGGGCCATTTTGCAGGAAAGCTTATGAATAAATTCGGGTTGAATAATAACCAGGCCAATAATTTATCAGGTAGTCTTATTCCAAATGTCCTGGGCAGCCTGATCAATAAAACCAACGATCCGAATGAATCCGGTTTTTCGCTGGATGGTTTATTAGGATCCATTACTGGAAATAAAAGTAATGCCGGGGGTGGTTTAGGTGATATACTCGGACAGCTCACAGCCAGCAATGACGCTGGTAGCAGCGGGGGTATCATGGACATAATAAAAAATCTTGCATCCGGTGCACAGCAACAGCAACAAAGAAATGGAGGTGGATTGCTGGATCTGATTAAAGGATTCGGAAGATAATTGTACCGAGTATTTTTTGCTGATGTGTAACGTTTATGGTTTTAAAAATTATTGACAACATTTACATTCTATAATTTTTTTCCCCTCATTGAAGGACTGTATCGCAAAGGAACAAAACCTGTTCGAAAACGAACACTTTCGTAAATACTATTTCTCTTAAAATACTGATAACCAGCTTATAGCAAAACCGGCACGTTCCTTACTGTATTTGGGCAAACAGGAAACCCCATGCTCAAAACATATATAAAACTTGCATTCCGAAGCCTGCTTAAGAACAAGGTCTTTTCATTTATCAATATGTTTGGCCTGGCAACCG
>DATHEH010000182.1:0-16438 GCA_035318685.1 Ferruginibacter sp. | reverse complement strand
CAGGGTAGCAAGAAAATATGGTACCGGCCAGGGTATCACCACTGCTCCAAAAGGAATGCAGAACACCATGGAGACCATCGTTAATTTTGTTAATGACGAGGTAGCCAAACCAAACCTTGGCGCCAGGGCAAATAAATACCTGCCCTATCTTTTAACCGTGTTCTTATTTATTCTCATTAATAATATCGTAGGACTGATACCCGGCACGGCGAATGTTACCGGTAATATTGCCTTTACATTTGTTTTGTCGATCATCTCTTTTGTAGTGATCATGTTCAGCAGCAATAAGCACTACTGGATGCACATCATTAACCCGCCGGGCGTACCGGGCTGGGTAAAAGTTATCCTGGTACCGGTTGAGATACTGGGCATATTCACTAAGCCGTTCGCGTTAATGATCAGGTTGTTTGCCAATATGGTGGCAGGTCATATCCTTATCATTTGTTTGATCTCCCTCATTTTTATCATGGGAGCTTTGAACCAATATGCAGGCTGGGGCTTTTCGCCTTTTTCCATAGCATTTACTGTTTTCATTTATTTTATTGAAGTGCTGGTAGCATTTTTACAGGCATTTATTTTTACCATATTAACAGCGGTGTTCATCGGGCAGGCTTTTGAAGGCGGCCATGCCGAGCATGCGCATGAGGGTGATGAGTTGTACCATTTTTAATTAAGTTTTTTTTAACCAATATAAATTCACAATTATGAATTTTGTTTTATTAGATGCAATAGCTAATGCAGGTGGTGCCATCGGTGCCGGCCTTGGAGCGATCGGTGCCGGTGTTGGTATCGGCCAGATCGGTAAAGGCGCATTGGAATCTATCGCACGCCAGCCGGAAGCGATCAATGATATCCGCAGCAACATGATCCTTACTGCCGCTTTGGTAGAGGGAGCAGCTTTGTTTGCAATTATCATCGGTTTCTTAGCGATGGTGCTTTAAAATTTTACTGCATCCGATGTACAGGACGGAGGATGCAGTATTTTCACCCCTGATCCCCTAAAGGGGAAAATGGAAGCGATCAACAAAAAGATTATTTTTTGTAACCAAAATAAGTTCTTTGTAGCATCATAGTTGTGGGCTTGTCCTGTTATTTTTTTTTACTAAAAAAAAATAATCTCTCTTGTGCCGCATACCATTTTGCAACATTTTTAAACTTACAATTTAAACTCTCCCTTTAGGGAGATGGAGGGTATAATTTATGCAATTACTTACACCGGCCTTTGGCCTTATATTATGGACACTCTTAGCGTTCCTGATCGTTTTCTTCCTTTTGAAAAAATTCGCATGGCCTGCCATTATCGGCGGACTTGCAAAAAGGGAAAAGACCATCGCTGATTCTTTGGCGACTGCTGAAAAGATCAAGCTGGAAATGGCCCAGATGAAAAATGATAACGAGATCATTTTGACAAAAGCCCGTGAAGAAAGGGCATCTATGCTTAAAGAAGCAAAAGAAACGAAAGACAGGATGATCAATGACGCCAAAGAAGAAGCGAAAGTCCAGGCATCTAAGATCATTGCCGATGCGCAGGCTTCCATCAATAACCAGAAAATGGCAGCCCTTACCGAGATCAAGAACCAGGTGGGTAACCTTGTAATTGAAGTAAGTGAAAAAGTTTTACGCAAGGAATTAAGCAATAAAACAGCACAGGAGGATTATATTAAGACCCTGGCCAACGAAGTAAAATTAAATTAATTGATTTGAAGATGGGTGATTTGAAGATGTGCCGATAACGTAAGGTCTACATCATTTTCAAATCTTCAAATTTTCAAATTACCAAATTGAACCAATGAACAATCCACGTTTAGCAGGCCGTTACGCAAAGAGTTTACTGGACCTGGCAACAGAACAGAACCAGGTGGATACTGTATATGCGGATATGAAATGGCTGCACAGCATCTGCAAAAGCAATCCTGATTTTGTAGTGATCTTAAAAAGTCCCATTATCAAACCTTCTGCTAAAGAAAAGATCATTGAATCGATCACAAAAGAAAGGGTTAGTAAACTTACCGGCGCATTTATTCAATTACTGGTAAGAAAAAACAGGGAGTTGAACTTACCGGAGATCGTAACAACCTATATTGACCAGTTCAATGCTTTAAGAAATATTCATAAAGTAAAGATCACTTCTGCAGATCCTATTTCTGATGAAATGAAAACCGCCATCATGACCAATGTAAAGTCTATGGCAACTGCAGGCCAAACCTTTGAAATTGAAACAGCAGTGGACAATGAGCTTATCGGCGGCTTCATATTGGAAACATCCGGCACATTGGTTGACGCAAGTATATTAAGGGACCTGAAGGATATACAAAAGCAATTCATGAATAACGACTACTTGCATAAGATACGTTAATATAATTTGATGATGTGCCGATTTGGTGATTTGATGATGAGAGAACCTTCAACATTTATAAAATCATCAAATCAAAAAGAAAATACGGGCGTTTTAATATCATGATAAAATAAAAAGGTCCATTTTTCTTCCTGGCCCTGCTTCCACCACTCATGCCGCAGTTCCATACATTTCCTGCCATCAAAATCGTACTTGGCAATGAACCTGTTCTTCATTTGCTGCAGTTGTGGGGCAACATCGCCGCCAAAGAATATCTTCTGGCCATCTTCTTCTATCCAGAATACCTGGTGAAAAGGACAGTGAGCGCCGCTTACGTGGTAGGTAATATAATCATCGATCTTGCCATCACCGTGTAGGTAACTAATTTTTTGGGGGGAGTTATTATTCAATATATCAAACTCTTCGGGTGTATACGAAGGCTTGCCTTTCTTTAAAGCATCCCCCAGTTCATCTTTATTTACAAAATAAGTAGCATTGGGAAAACTTAATATTTTCTGCTGCTGCACTTTGTCTTCCCTGCTGATGCCTCCTGAATGATCTTTGTGTAAATGACTTAGCAGCACCTTGGTAACTTCCATCGGGCCAATGCTATTGTCCATTAAGTTCTGGTGTATCTGCATAGTGCCATCGGGGTTTGAAAACCCCAGTCCAGTATCTATTACAATGATATCTTTTGAAGTAACGATGGCGAAAGGTTGTATTTCTACCAGCAAGCTACCCACAGTTCGCTGTTGCAGGTCATCTTTTAATACATCAAAGGGAATGAACTTTTTTGTGGCGTCGATGGTAAAAGCGCCTTCGCTTAATGGAATTATTTTCATACCCCCTGGCCCCCTAAAGGGGGATTTAGACTCTAATATTTCTAGAGCATTATGATATAATAAAGTTGACTGCAAAAGTAATTGAAAACTGTTGCAAATTGCATACTGCTGAGGTTCCCCCTTTAGGGGGTTAGGGGTAGTCTTAACGTAGCACCATCTGCCTGTCCGCATCAAGCTTGATCAAAATAAAAAGTAAAGCGGTAAATGTGAGTAAGGAGGAGCCCCCATAGCTCATTAATGGCAAGGTGATCCCAATTACAGGCGCGAGCCCTATGGTTACGCATATGTTCACCGCCACGTGAAAGAATATGATTCCTGCAACCGAATAAGCATATACCCTGCTGAATGTACTTCGTTGCCGCTCTGCAATGGCTATGATACGTAAAAGCAATACCAGGTAGATCAGCATCAATAAACTGCTTCCCCAAAAACCAAAATTCTCACCCACGGATGTAAAAATAAAATCGGTATGTTGCTCCGGCACAAAATCTCCCTGGGTTTGGGTGCCCTTTAAAAAACCTTTTCCTGCAAAACCACCTGAGCCAATAGCGATCTTGGATTGCTTTACATTATAATTTTGTGCTTCTTCCTTTTGTTTTTTGGTTTTATCAGCCGGTTCTCCCAGTATTGCGGTAGTATTTTCGCTATATGGATTGCTTTTCCCCACCATACTGAATATCCTGTCTGCCTGGTAACCCTTTAATGCATGCTTAAAAATGAACGGCACAACAAAGGCCACGAAACCCACACAAAAAACCCACCCCAGGATGATAAAAACAAGCAAAGAAAAATTACGTTTTATCTTTCGCCAATATATATATACCAATATCAGGGCTATAATCGAAAATCCAATGACCAGTTGCATCGTAGTCAGTAAGAGTGTTGCTACCAGCAGAACCGCAATTGAAGCTCCTGCTATAAGGTAACCCGCTGGTAAGCCTTCCCTGTACATCGGTATGAGGAATGAAAAATATACCAGGGCGAGCCCGGTTTCTCCCTGCAGTATCGATAGCACGGCAGGTAAAAAGGATATGGCTGCCGCGATCAACTGCGACTTTGGTCTTCGGAAATCCGTTTCGGGCATTGACATGTATTTAGACAATGCCAATGCCGTAAATATTTTACACAACTCAACAGGCTGTAGGTTCATGAAACCAAGTGGTATCCAGCTTTTGGACCCTTTGATCTCTTTTCCCACAACAAATGTGGCAAGTATCAGTACGATGCCCACCAGGTAAGAAAGGTTGGCTGTTGCAGTAAAAAATTTACTGTCGGTAAGTAAGATAAAAATTGCCAGGAAGATACAGGCTATAAAAAAAAAGAACTGCTTGCTGTAATTCTTTTTAAAGCCAAGTAAGGTTTGCATTACATTATCACTACTCCTGTACTCTACAGAAAAAATACAAAGGATACCTATGATCACGATGATCGCATATAGCCAGATCATTACCCAGTCTATGCCTTTTGATATTGATGGATTTTTTTGATACATACCTCACTCCAATTCCCTCTCCTTGGGGAGAGGGGAATTGGAGTCTACTTATTTAAAGTGTCTTTCAATTCCGGTTTCTTTTTTTCACCAGGCAATATTGCCTCGGTGTTAATTTGTATTTTCTTATCGCCGCTGTCTTTTTTGGGCTGGTTCTTCTTATTCTCTTCCTTGTCTTTTTTTATCTGGTCAAGGGCATCCTGCTCATCCGAATCATCCATATCCATGGTATCGCCCAATAATTTGATATATCCTTTTGCCAGCAGGTAGGCAGTGTCTTTTAAATGCGATAATGAATCCCGGGTCTTTATTGCGTCATAGATCCTTGCCGGTATTAAATTAAGATTGGTGAATTTATCAACGATAGCCTTTCTCGATGCTGCAATGGTATCGTTCAAATATTTTTCTATCATCAGTCCTACAATTGGCGCAGCATAGGTACCCCCAAAGCGCCCGCTGTTCTCTACCACGCACATGATCGCGATCCTTGGATTATCCCTTGGGGCAAAGCCGCAAAAGAATGCATGGTTGGGTTGTTTAACGCCCCTGAAATAATTCTCTACCGTACCCGTCTTGCCACATATCTCTATACCTGCAACTCTTGCGCCGGCGCCTGTTCCGCCATCCACTACAGCCTGCATACCATTATGCACAACTTCAAATACAGTATCGGGAATATCAACCGCACTATGCTTTTCCTGGAATTTCGACAGGAGATCAAACTTATCGCCTTCTTCTATGGAATCAACAAGATGCGGAATTTTATACCATCCTTTATTTGCGATATATGCCATCTCATTGGCAACCTGTATTGGCGTAACATCCACCTCTCCCTGGCCGATACTTACTGAACGAAAATTGCAATAGTTCCATGAGCCTGTTCCATAGGTCTTATTGAATTGTGCTGGTGTTGGTATGTTACCCGCTTTTTCCCAGGGCACATCAATGCCTAATTTATGACCAAGTCCAAAAGCATACATATACCTGTCCCATACCGCAAGGCTGCTGTCAACGTTTGGATATTTTGGATTGTTGATCACCCGCTGCATTACGGTGGCGAAATAGGTATTATCAGACATGCGGATGGCATTTTGCAGATCAAACGTACCTATGTCCAAACACTTCATTGGCCTGCCGCCCCCGCATCCATAGAATGCGCCGGAACAGGAAACCCGGAAATCCGTGCTGATCACTCCTTCATGTAGTCCAACAAGTGCCTGTAGTGTTTTAAAAGTTGAACCCGGGGAATAAGTAGCGCTTACAGACCTGTTGAACAATGGTAATGCCGGGCTCAATAAAAGGTCGGCATAATGTTTTCTTCTGTCTGCGCCGGTTAAAAGTTTTGGCTTATAGGTGGGACTGCTCACCATACATAGGATACCGCCGGTACTGGGATCCACTGCAACTATTGACCCTAATTTATTCTCCATTAATTTTTCGCCCAATGCCTGTAACTCTATATCAATAGACGTATACATATTATTTCCTGCGATGGCGGCAGTATCAAACTTGCCGTTCTCAAGACGATCGGTAAGGCGATTCTTGTTATCTCTTTTCCAGAACTCAATACCTCTTTGTCCCATCAAAACTTTTTCATAGGTCCTTTCCAGTCCTGCCCTGCCGATATAATCACCCATCACATAGCCCGAATACTTGGGGCTCTTTAAAATATTGGAGTCCACTTCTCCCAGGTAACCCAGTATATTACCTCCTGCGTCGAAAGGATAATCCCTTACCGGCCGTTCCTGCATATAATAACCGGGAACAAATTTGTACATATTCTCATTGAGCTTGGCCATTTTTTCATTGCTCAGGAGTGCTTCAAAAACTGAAGCCCGGTAACTTTTGTTCTTTATGATGGCAGTGATTATTCTTTTCCTGAATTCGGCAGTATCAATTTCCAGGATCCTGCAAAGGGCCATGGTATCTGTTCCACTTATCTTGCCAGGAATGACCATCAGGTCGTAAATGGTGGTGTTTTGCAGGATGGCTTTGCCTTTTCGGTCAAATACGATACCGCGGTCGGGATAGATCACTTTCCTGAATGTTCCCTGGTCATCGGCCTGTATCTTATATTTGGAAGAAAATAACTGGAGGTTGACCAGTTGCATAATGATAATAACAAACATGCCGATAAAAACCAGCATGATGACATTTTTCCTTGATTGATTGAATACAGACACCTGTTATGAATTCTAAATATTTAAACCGTATTGGTCCTGAACTTTTGTTTGCGCACGAACAACAATTCTGTGATAATGATCAAAAGCATACTCACCCCAGTTGATAATAAAGTTTTTACTATAAAATACCAGATATTGCCAAACTGCCAGGCTTCCAGTAAAAATAACCAGCCATGATGAATGAAAGTGAGTACACCGGTAAATATCAAATACGGTACCATTCCTCCCATACTTTTAAACGAAGGTTCTTCGTAATTGGTATCTGCTCCTTCCTGTGGAATTAAAAGATTTATAAGAAAGGGACGGATATAAGCGATCAAAACGCATGCTGCGGTATGAAAACCGGGGTGATGACGGAAACTATCCATGGCAAACCCGAGTGCAAAGGCAACGATCATTTGCCAGGTGCGTCCCATCCGGAACGGCATCCATAAAATAAAAAGAAAGTAAATATATGGCGTTACCATCTGGTGCAGGTGTATCTTATCCAGTACAAAGACCTGTATCAGGATGAAGAATGCAAAACGGATGATATTTTTTAAGAGTGAATTCATATGGTTGAAACCTTACTGACTTTGCTTTTTTACTTTATCCAACAAATTATTTATGGCTTCGGCTTGTTTATTATCTATGGCATACACGTTTTGCAGGTTATAAAAATTGGCGGTTGACCTGAACTTAATCAGGAAGTTATTGGTGCTTTTTTCTGACATTACATCGCTTACAGTTCCTATCATCATCCCTTTTGGAAAACTGGTACTAAAACCACTTGTAATAATGGTATCACCTTTGGCTACCTTGGCACTTTTAGGGATCCCTGTAAGTGAGATCATATTAGGCGTTTTACCGTCCCAGCTAAGGGTGCCTGTTTCCCCGCCTTTTAATAATTTACCGCTGATACGGCTGTCTTTGTGCAAAAGGCTCATCACCACTGCATAATCTTTACTTGCTTCCGTGATGATACCAACCACCCCGTTATTGATGTCAACTATGCCCATCCCATCTTTTAGCTGTTGTGCCTGTCCACGCCCAAGTACAATAAAATTATTCTGCGCTGCAACAGAATTATATACCACTTTGGCAGGGAAATAATTATACTTCCGGTATTGTTCCAGGGAATCAACACGAATAGAATCAATGACAGCCTTACTTGTGGTATCGGGTAATTCAAAGTCGTCCTTTAATTTGTTGTATAATCTTTCGTTGGCTTTTACCAGCGAGTCATTTGTTTTTTTTAACTGGAAATAATATTCCACTTTGCTGTATTGTTCATTCACTTTGCCGGTGAGCTGGTTTGCCGTGTTACTGAAGACTGCTTTGTGGTAGCGGTTATAATGAACGATCAAATAAATGCTGAATCCCTGGAGTACCAGGAAAAAAAGGAAATTAATGTACCGGCGAACGAAAAGAAAAATATTACGCATGGTTGAAACAGCTACAAGGGTTTGAGCTACAAGGGGGAATCATCTTATTGTAACCTTTTTCCACTAGCATTTATTTTGAAAACAGATACAAGGGGAAGTTGCAAGGTGAAGTATTTTATTTTAAACTAATGCTAAATAGCTTACAGTTTTATTTAAAAAATTTGCCCCCTTGTGGCTTGCAGCTTGTAGCTTATTATTGGCTTCTTTCTATCTCATTACAAAAGGATACCTGTCATAATGTTTTAATGCAATACCAGTACCTCTCACCACACTTTTCAGCGGATCATCAGCCACATGTACAGGAAGTTTGATCTTGGCATTTAACCGCTTATCCAAACCCCTTAATAAAGCACCACCGCCGGTGATGTATAAACCGCGGCGATAAATATCAGACGCAAGCTCGGGAGGAGTGGTTTCGAGGGCCTTTAAAATAGCTTCTTCTATTTTGAAAATACTCTTATCCAAAGCTTCGGCCACTTCCTGGTAACTGACCATAACCTGTTTTGGGATGCCTGTTACCAGGTCTCTTCCATTAACAGGAATGTCATCGGGTGGGTTATCCAGGTCTTTCATTGCCGCACCAACCTGTATCTTGATCTGTTCGGCAGTGCGCTCTCCTATCAATAAACTATGGTACCTGCGCAGGGCTTCCATGATATCGGCAGTGAATTCGTCACCGGCGATGCGGATACTCTGGTCGCAAACGATACCCGCCAAAGCAATTACGGTGATACCCGTGGTTCCTCCCCCAATGTCGATGATCATATTACCTACGGGTTCCTCCACGTCAATCCCAATACCAAGTGCGGCAGCCATGGGTTCGTGTATCAGGTAGACTTCTTTAGCCCCTGCCTGTTCTGCGCTATCCCTTACTGCACGCTTTTCCACCTCGGTGATGCTGCTTGGTATGCAGATCATCATGCGCCAGCTTGGTGCAAACAGGGGCTTTTTGGGATAGATCAGTTTGATCATCTCCCTGATCATCAGCTCGGCAGCATTAAAGTCGGCAATTACACCGTCCTTTAAAGGACGAACCGTTCTTATGCTTTCATGGGTTTTTTCATGCATCATCAATGCCTTCTTGCCCACGGCTAAAATGTTCTTGGGATTATTGCGGTCCAGTGCCACAATGGATGGCTCGTTTACAACTATCTCGTCGTTGTGTATAATGAGGGTGTTCGCGGTACCCAGATCGATCGCTATTTCCTGCGTAAAAAAATTGAAAATTCCCATAGATAATGAATGTGAAAAAGAAAAGTAATTAATGCCAGCAAAGTTGGTGGAAATTATTCGAAATAACAACGGCAAACTCTTTATTTTTCAACATTTTATGGAATGTCTTTTAAAGCCCCGGATCTGTCCTGATAACCGGGAAGTGTTTGCCTGCTAATATCTTTAGTACAGTTTTGCGGTTTTACTTTTTTCTTTTTAACGTGTAAGCAATTACATTATTTCGTGAATAGGAAAATTATTTTTTGGCAAAAAAATATTTATGCGTGTTCCGTTCTGAATTCATATCCTATATCCTGCCTGTAGTACATCCCATCGAAAGATAAATGGTCCAGCATGTAATTAGACTGCTCAACAGCTTCAATGATCGTATCTCCATATGAAGTTACTGCTAAAACTCTTCCACCATTAGTTATAATACTTTCGCCTTCCTTTTTTGTTCCCGACTGGAAGATGATGGTGTCTTCCAATAAAGTTCCGTCCAGGCCGCTTATCTCTTTTCCTTTTTCATAATCACCGGGATAACCGCCGCTGACCGCAACAACTGTTGCCACGCAACGGGGATCTGTTTCTATTTTTATTTCATGCAGGCGTTGCTGCGAAGTAGCTATCAATAATTCCACCAGGTCATTTTTTATTCTTGGCATTACAACTTCGGTTTCAGGGTCACCCATCCTACAATTATACTCGATCACGTTGGGTTCGCCATTGTCATTCATCAATCCAAAAAAAATAAATCCTCTGTATTCCAGTCTATCTTTTTTTAAGCCTGCGATAGTTGGTTCAATGATCTTTTCCTTTACCTTTTTTAAGAATGCATCGTTTACAAAAGGTAACGGACTTACTGCGCCCATGCCCCCCGTGTTAAGCCCTGAATCGGCTTCTCCTACACGCTTGTAATCTTTTGCCTCGGGAAGCAGCACATAATTTTCTCCGTCGGTCAATACAAACACGCTTAGTTCTATTCCCTGTAAAAATTCTTCTATCACCACTTTTTTTCCTGCTTCTCCAAACTTGGCACGATGCAGCATGAGATCGAATTCAGACATAGCCTCGAGGTGATTCTGGCAGATCAGCACGCCTTTACCGGCGGCAAGCCCGTCTGCTTTTAAAACAATTGGTAATGCATGTGCCTTAATATAATTAATGCCTTCACTATAATTATCAACGCTGAATTCTTCGTAAGCCGCGGTAGGAATATTATGCCGCTTCATAAAGGCTTTTGCAAATGCTTTGCTGCCTTCTAACTGTGCTGCGGCTTGCGACGGCCCGATCACCTGTATATCTTCCAGCCCTGCTTTGTTTTGAAAAAAATCATAGATGCCTTTTACCAGTGGTTCTTCGGGTCCAACCAGGATCATATCGATCGAATGTTGTTCGCATGCATTAGCCATACCATCAAAATCTGTTATTGCTATGGCTAAATTTGTACCGCATAAAGCAGTCCCTGCATTACCGGGTGTAATGAATAATTCGCTGCATAAGCTACTTTGCCTGATCTTCCAGGCAAGTGTATGTTCCCTTCCGCCTGAGCCAATTAAAAGGATATTCATCTGTTAGTTGATTTTAAGTATGCCTGAACTTTAGGATTGCGAATTTAAAATTCTATGAGCGGATTTCCATATTAATTTAAAAATCAGCCAACACATATACGTTTTTCACGCCTTATCATTCAAAATAGGTATGATGGTTTGACCATAGTAAAAAGAATTTCACTATTTTGAGATGCTAATATTAAACCTTCAAGCATTAAAAACCATAAATTATGAGTGAACAAACAGTAAAACAAACCCATCCTAAAGGCTTATGGGTTCTTTTTGGGACAGAAATGTGGGAACGTTTTAACTTTTACGGCATGCGAACGATATTAACACTGTTTATCGTTAATGCCTTAATGATGAGTGAAGAACAGTCTTCGATCATCTATGGTGGATTTCTTGGTTTGTGTTATTTAACGCCAATGCTTGGTGGCTTTATTGCCGATCGCTTTTTAGGGAACAGGTTATGCATCATGCTGGGTGGCTTACTGATGGCCACCGGGCAAATGTTGTTGTTCTTTAGTGCAACCATTTTCAGTTCAGACCTGGAACTTGCCAGGACATTACTATATATAGCGTTGGGCGTTATCATTCTTGGAAATGGTTTTTTCAAACCTAATATTTCCAGCATGGTGAGCAACCTCTATCCAAAATCTGAAAGGAGTAAACTGGATACCGCCTTTACCATTTTTTATATGGGTATCAACATGGGGGCTTTCCTGGGCCAATTGATCTGCCCGTTGGTTGGAGACGTAGTTGATGCAAACGGCGTAAGAGATATTTACGCATTCAAATGGGGTTACCTAGCTGCGGCAATTGCTATGCTGATCGGTACCGTAACTTTCTATTTACTTAAAGATAAATATGTAAGAACACCGGAAGGAAGGCCGATTGGCGGACTACCTTCAAAAAATGTATCTGGTGATTATGAAGAAGGCGAAGCGCAAAAAGCGGTTTTTTCTTCAAAGGCTTTAGGTGGTGCCGTTGTTGCTTTTATTGGCTTAGGGCTATTATTTTATTTCGTATTCGGCCAGAATGTTATTTATTCAATTATTTATGCCAGCGGCCTTTCCCTTGCAGGATTGATCTTATCTGACAGTTCGCTTACCAAAATAGAAAGAGACCGGATATTGGTAATATATATCGTATCATTCTTTATCATTTTCTTTTGGGCAGCTTTTGAACAGGCCGGTTCTTCGTTAACTTTTATCGCAAATAACCAAACCGACAGAAACTTTTTTGGCTGGCTGATGCCACCCTCAATGGTACAGATATTCAACGGAATCTTTGTTATTGCCTTTGCCATACCGTTCAGTATTTTATGGGATAAATTAAGGGCTAAAGGCAAGGAACCGATCTCACCTTTTAAACAAGCCATTGGACTGGCGTTGATCGCATTGAGTTATTTTATCATTGCAAATAATGTAAAAGACCTGGGTAATTCCGGTTTATTAGCTATACATTGGCTGATCCTACTTTACCTTATTCAAACTTTTGGGGAACTTTGTTTATCACCGATCGGCCTTTCCCTGGTGGGTAAACTCTCTCCAAAAAGATTCTCTTCTTTATTGTACGGTGTTTTCTTTTTATCAAATGCCTCGGGTTATGCACTCGCGGGTACGCTGGGCTCGATCATGCCCGCAACCGGAGATAAATTCACTAAAGCAAAAGAAATGGGCATTGACCTGCAAGCTGTGCTGGATAAAACGGTTACACCTACTACAGAGCAGTTAAAGCTGCTTACCGACAACAAGATAATGACCAGCAACCCGACCTTTGCCGGAGTTACCATTCATAACCTGTTCGAGTTTTTTATGGTTTTCGTTGTATTGTGCGGCATTGCTTCTTTATTATTATTCATGCTTACGCCAAAATTGAAAAAGATGATGCACGGCGTCAGGTAAATTCTTTAAAAAATGTATAAAAGGCGATCATAAGGTCGCCTTTTTATTTAACTTACTACAGCAAAAAATAATAAAGCATGAGCAATCCTCCAAAACACCCAAAGGCCCTGCCCTATTTATTCTTCTCAGAAATGTGGGAACGCTTCGGCTACTATCTTATGATCGGCATCTTTCTATTGTACCTGAAGAATGTTGAGCACGGCTTTGCGATGACGAATACAGAGGCATCGGATCTTTACGGAACTTTTATAGCACTTGTATTTCTTACGCCTTTCATTGGTGGTTTATTGGCCGATCGTTATTTCGGTTACCGCAGGTCCATCATCGCCGGCGGACTAATGATGGGAGCAGGTTACTGCCTGATGGCTGTACACAGCTTACCCATGCTGTATCTTTCTATGGCCCTGGTGATCTTTGGCAATGGCTTTTTTAAACCCAATATCTCTACCCTCCTCGGCAATTTATATTCTACCCCTGAATTTGAAAAGAGAAAAGATGAAGGCTATAATATCTTTTACATGGGTATCAATATCGGTGCATTCATCTGCAATTTTTTCAGCGCAGCCATTATAATTGTATGGGGCTGGAAATATGCTTTTGTTGCCGCAGGTATTGGCATGTTCCTCGGCGTGATCATTTTTATGCTGGGCACAAAACACTATGCATCCGGTGATATACGGAAAGCCATGACGAAAGAAGATATGCCCTTCTCGAGGATCGTTCTTACCATTTTTGTTCCTACCATCATTGCAGGTATACTGGGATGGATCATACCTGGCAGTATATTCGGTTCAGACAGCACAGATGCATTCATCTTTGCCTGTATCCCTGTTATTTATTTTTATGCTTCGCTTTATTTCCGTGCGGAAGCTTCTGAAAAAAGGCCCATCGCTGCGCTGCTGGCAATATTTGCAGCCGTTGTTTTATTTTGGGCCGTGTTCAAACAAAACGGAACGGCGCTTACTATTTGGGCAGACAATTATACGGAACGCCAGGTGGGGGGCACAACCGCAGATATTTTCAAAGGCCTGAAACAGGCCCAGGACGTTACTTATAAAAAAGATACCGTTGAATTATATGATAACCTGTTCAGGCTGCAAAAGAAAGACGGGAAAGTGATCAAAGAATATAATTACCCTGTTTATTTTAAAAACGTAGAGCCTCAAAATCTTCCCGCTGTGGGCGGAAGTGCTACTTTATGGTCAACGCCCATCAGCCAATCTATTAATCCTGGCTGGGTGATCATATTAACACCGTTGGTAGTTGCCTTTTTTGCCTTCTTAAGAAGAAGGAACAAAGAACCATCAACTGCAACCAAGATTGCATTTGGTTTGCTCATCTCCGCGCTATCTGTATTGGTGATGGTAGCGGCAGTGAATGTGAGTGGCAATGGCGCTGAAAAGGCGAGTGTGTGGTGGCTGATGGGAACTTACGGGGTAATTACTGTCGGCGAATTGTTATTAAGCCCGATGGGATTATCGCTGGTGTCCAAACTAAGCCCGGTAAGATTAACCTCTTTGATGATGGGCGGATGGTTCCTTGCTACATCTATCGGTAATAAGTTATCCGGTTTATTAGCAACCATGTGGGATGGTTATGAAGACAAAGCGAATTTCTTTTGGGTGAATTTTGTACTCCTGATGATCGCCACCTGCATAATCTTTGGCATGCTGAAATGGCTGAACAGGATCATGAAGGAAAAAGGCGTAAAGTAAAAGGATATTGTTTGGCTAAGAGAGGAAAAGAGAAAAGTTTTTAAGCGGTCTCCTTTTCTCTTTTATCCTCTTAGCTCATCTATATAAAATCCATGTAGGAAAATTTATTGCCCAGTATCAGTTTATCATCTGCGCCCAGCCATTTATTTAATACTGTGGCATAAACATTTTTAAAATCAACTTGGTGTTTAAGGTCTCCTTCATTGAGATCAGCGAGGTCTGGCATTGCATTTAATATCCCCTTCTCTTTTAATCCCCCGCTGATGAAGAACATATTATTGGCTGTACCATGATCAGTTCCCCCGCTTGCATTTTGTGATACCCGGCGTCCAAACTCGCTAAAGGTCATCATAAGTACATCATCAAATCGGTTGTTCTTTTTCAGGTCGGCGGTAAATGCTTTTACGGCATCATTCAGTTCGGTGAATAATCTTTTCTGCTGGTTATCCTGGTTCACGTGCGTATCAAAACTACCAAGCGAAACATAATATACTTTTGTATTGATATCAGAAAAGATCAGCGATGAAATCGTCTTCAGGTCTTTCCCCAACTCGGTATTGGGATATGATTCTGAAGAAGGCCGTGTTTTACTTTGCTGGTAAATATAATCAGCGCTGCTTAAGGTGGCGCTCATTGTTTTATATAAATAGTCAATGGTCTCTTCCCCATTCTGGTGATCACTGTTCACGTCTTTAAAATACCTGCCATTACTGCTGTTGAATAATTTTTTAGGATCCTTAAATGCCAGGCCCTTATTCTCTTCTCCCTTCAATGCAAGGCTCAGCACATCATCCAGCTCCATTGCCTGGGTAGGTTTATCACAGCCTTTACATTGTGCATCAAGGTAGCGACCCACCCATCCCGTGTTCACATACTCATCACTCTTGCTTGCACTATGCCAGATATCCATGCTGCGGAAATGCGAACGGTCGGGGTTGGGATAACCAACACTGTTCAATATGGACAGGTTGCCTTCATCATACAAACCTTTGAAAGCCCCCAATGCAGGATTCAACCCGGTTTCATCCGTTAACAATAAAGAATTGTCTTTTTTTATTCCAAGTTTTGGCCTTTCCCTGTAATAAATATCATTGCGCACGGGTATAACCGTATTTAAACCATCATTACCGCCACTGAATTGTATTACCACTACCACTTTATTACCGGGTGGTACCATCATGGGTCTTTCAAATGCCTTTAAAAATTTGGGCAACATGAAAGAGGCCGTAGCCAGTGAACCTACCTGTAAGAATTCTTTACGTTTGATCAGCATAATAAATAGATTTACCCCCCGACCCCCTAAAGGGGGAGTTTGTACTCCACCTCTTTAAAAAGATTTTAATCGAAGGTGATTCTGATTATTCAATTTTAAAAAAGATCTTCAAAAAACATACTCCGGTTCCCCCTTTAGGGGGCGGAGGGGTGCTAACATAGTTGGTATTCCGGTGTACTCATCAAATTAATGATGGCACTCTTGATATAATGCTCCCTGCTTTGGCCGTTCACATATTTATCCAATACTTTATTACTTACCTGGGTCTTTGTTTGTAAAACGATTGCCGTTATTGCAGGTAATAATTTTTCCCGGGGAACTTTCTCAAAGATCTTATTCACTGCGGCCCATTCAACCGTTGCGGTGCCGCCTCTTACTGCTTCCCTCATTTTTTTTACACCGGTTTCCATCATTCCCATCTGGATATCGTCATCGGCTTTGGGACGTATGTCAAGCGCTTCATTTGCAGTAAGTATCTGGGGGATACGCATGCGCAACATCAATG
>DATHEH010000181.1:0-20743 GCA_035318685.1 Ferruginibacter sp. | reverse complement strand
GGTTTTGTTGCGGAGATGACCGTGTTCATGGGTTCATGGGAACACCCGGATACGTTCCGGAGAGTTGCAACAATACTTGCCTGTCTTTCGATTGTGGTAACAGCAGTCTATATTTTAAGGGCAATCGCTAAAACCGCGATGGGGCCGCTAAAAGAAGGGTTTCAAAATTTAACAGATGCAAGCTGGAATGAGAAACTGGCCGCATTGATATTAATAGCAGGCATCATAGCAATAGGCGTAGCGCCTTTTTGGCTGAATGACCTGGTAAGGCCGGCTGCAGAAATAATCATGCAGAAACTAAAATAGACCTATAAGGTTTTTAAAACCTTATAGGTCTATAAAAAATAAAAAGTAAGGGAATGAATGATTTTTTCATTTTGATGAAGCATGAATTGATAATAACATTTATCATTTTCCTTCTCCTGTTCATAAAAATATGGAAGGATATAAAAAATGAGGTAATGTTATTAGTCATACAGGTTTTGTTGTTGCTGAACTTAATTGCGGGGTTTTTTTTCAGCCAGGAAGGGGTTTTGTTCGACGGTATGTACCAAACAACTGCAATGATGACTCTGCAGAAGAATATTTTGAACCTGGGGGTTTACCTTATCTCTTTATTATTTACAGGATGGTATAAAAAGACAGAGCATCTTCCGGAATTTTTTATGTTGTTGTTGTCTGCCTTGCTTGGTATGTTCTTCCTCATTTCCAGCGGCAACCTGCTCATGTTCTTCCTGGCACTGGAACTGGCCACCATACCTGTTGCGGCAATGGCCAATTTCGACCTGGAGAAAAAAAGGTCTTCCGAAGCCGCCATGAAGATGATCCTGACCTCGGCATTTTCTTCCGGCATTTTGTTGTTTGGTATCTCCCTGATTTATGGAGCAACGGGTACAATCAGTTTTGCAGAACTGCCTTCCCTCCTCGATGGCAGCCCCCTGCAGGTTTTGGCATTTGTTTTTTTATTTACGGCATTCGCATTTAAACTATCCATAGTTCCTTTTCATTTATGGACAGCAGATGTCTATGAGGGCTCGCCTATAGCTGTTACTTCTTTTCTTTCTGTTATATCAAAAGGAGCCGTTGCTTTTATATTCATGTCGGCCCTGTACAAAGTATTCCAGCCGATGAATGTGACCTGGTATAATATGGTGATGGTATTGTCTGTTGCCACCATGATCATTGGTAACCTGTTTGCTTTGCGGCAACAGAATATAAAGCGATTCCTTGCTTTTTCATCCATTGCACAGGTTGGTTTCATTTTAGTGGGTATCAGCGGCAATTCCATCCAGGGAACGTCTTCGGTGGTTTATTTTATCCTGATCTATGTATTTTCCAACCTGGCTGCATTTGGTGTTGCGGCAGCCATTGCATCGCAAACAGGAAAAGAAAACATTGATGATTATAAAGGGTTGTATCAAACAAATCCATTTTTATGCTGGGTTATGGCGCTGGCGCTGTTCTCGCTGGCGGGCATTCCGCCAACGGCGGGATTCTTTGGAAAATTATTCCTGCTGACAGCAGGTGCAGAGAAAGGTGATTATCTTTTCATAGGCATTGCGGCGCTGAATATGATCATCTCGTTGTTTTATTATTTAAGGGTGGTACGTGCCATGTTCATGGAAAAGAATGAATATCCTATAGAAAAGATACATGTTCATTTTTCTGAGAAATTTGCGCTGATCATTTGTGGTGCAGGTATTGTGTTGGTAGGTTTATTAAGCTGGATATATGATTACATCCGATCATTAAGTTAGTATGGCAATAAATAAAAATCACGAATTTGAAGAACTTGATGGCGTTAAATGCGGCATCGTGGAAAAGAATGTATTGCCAGCCCGGGTTGCTTTTTTAAAAGGCCTGCTGGAGTACAATCGTTATACCGTGGTTATTGTTCCTTCACCTCCTCCTAAAGTAGCAGCAGCACCCGTTGTTAAAACCGAAGAAGGCGAAGATCCACCACCACCTCCTGCTGAACCATTGCCAGCCGCTCCCATGACATTTACTGTTGGGGTAACCGATTATACTTTCAATCCAGTAAATGCTATTTTTGGGAGGTTACTTAAAACACCGGACGGGCATATAGTTACACAGGCTTACTGGCAACAGCAGGAGCAGGTTTCTCATGATGAGATACCTTATTATGAGAATAAGAAAATGTAAAAACCTTCAAATGGAAAATACTAACAAAAGGAAATTGGTTCTCCCGGCCTTCATCATTTTTTTAATGACCATGAATTACTTCAGGCTGAAAGGTTCTGAGTGCATCAGGCCAATACATATCGTAACCCTGCTTGCTTTAGGGGCTGCAATTGGCGTATTGTTGGTAAATATTATCAGTTTGATAAAGGAGAAGAAGAATTAATTTATTTTTTCCAACACCAGTTTCTTTACTTCACTGATCGCGATCCTTTCCTGTACCATCGTATCCCTGTAGCGGATGGTAACCGTATTATCTTCTTTGGTTTGATGGTCAATCGTTACGCAAAACGGCGTACCAATGGCATCCATCCTGCGATAACGTTTGCCGATCGCATCTTTCTCTTCATAAAAGCAATGGAAGGCTTCTTTGCATTCGTTCATTAGCTGCTTTGCAATTTCAGGAAGGCCGTCTTTCTTTAACAAAGGAAGAATAGCGAGTTTGGTGGGAGCTATCTTTGCAGGGATCCTTAACACTACGCGACTGTCTTCCGTACCATCTTCTTTTGTCCATTTCTCTTCTGCATAAGCAAGACTGATAACAGTAAGAAATAAGCGATCCAGGCCAACTGAAGTTTCCACAACGTAGGGAACGTAGTTACCATAAGGCTTTCCGGCTTCGTTCAGGTCATTATCAAAATACTGTATCTTCTTTTTGCTGAATTCCTGGTGTTGCTTCAGGTCGAAATCAGTTCTGGAGTGAATACCTTCCAGTTCTTTCCATCCAAAGGGGAATTCAAATTCTATATCAAGCGCAGCATCTGCATAGTGCGCTAATTTAACATGGTCATGGTAGCGGAGCTTTTCCGCAGGGACGCCAATACTCTCATGCCATTTTTTTCTTTCTTCCTTCCAGAAATTATACCATTCCATCTGCGTACCCGGTCGAACAAAGAACTGCATTTCCATCTGTTCAAATTCACGCATCCGGAAAATGAATTGCCTTGCAACGATCTCGTTCCGGAAAGCCTTACCTGTTTGTGCAATACCAAAAGGAATTTTCATCCGTCCGGTTTTTTGCACGTTCAAAAAATTCACAAAAATTCCCTGTGCCGTTTCCGGGCGGAGATAAATGGTATCACTCTCTTCCGCCACGCTGCCGATCTGCGTGCTGAACATCAGGTTGAATTCCCTTACTTCGGTCCAGTTACCCGTTTTACTGATGGCACATTTTATCTTATTGTCTTCGATCAATTTTTTTATTCCTGCATAATCATTCGCTGCAAGCAAAGTATCCATTGATTTCAACAGATCATCAGCCTCTTTTGCCTCTTTTTCTCCTTTAGCTCTTAGTTCGTCTGCGTATCCTTCTATCAAATGATCAACCCTATACCTTTTATTGCTGTCTTTGTTATCGATCATCGGGTCACTGAAATTATCTACGTGGCCAGATGCCTTCCAGGTTGTTGGATGCATAAAGATGGCCGCATCAATACCTACGATATTATCATGCAACTGGGTCATGCTCTTCCACCACTGGTCCCTGATATTCTTTTTTAACTGGGCGCCGTTCTGTCCATAATCATAAACAGCCGCCAGGCCATCATAAATTTCGGAGGATTGAAAAATATAACCGTATTCTTTACAATGAGAAATGAGTTCAGAAAAATTGTTTGCTTCGTTTGCCATAAGCTGCAAAGATAGGTTTGTAAAGGGTTTTAACGCAACAGGTTTAAAAAAAATAAAAAACGCACACCTGTTGATAACCCTAAAGTTGTATTGCATGGGTGAAACTGCAGGTATACTTTTGTAGTAGCCAAAGCAAAACAACCTATGAAGTAAAACCGATTGGGGGTGCGGGAGCAGGATATGATTATACCACGGACTACAGCAGGTTTTATATTCCTGTGAATGTGGGGCTGCAGGTTCATCTCTTCGGTAATAACAAGAAAAAATAATAAGATTTTTTATAAAAGATAGCAGCTTTATAAATGAGCTGTTTTTTTCGTTTCGGTTATCAGGCAGGCGGAGGAGGTGTTTCAGGTGTTGGGATAACTTCTTTATGTTCGGGCTGTTGCTGGATGGATTTTACCGATTCCACTTCTATCTCCTGCACCCACACCGCATAATTATTCGGATAGATCCTTGACCCGCTATGTGCGGCAAATACATGGGTGAACACGGCGCCAAAATATAATATCATCGCTGAATAGTATACCCAAACCAGCATGACAATGACAGTGCCTGCTGTTCCGTAGGTGCTGGAAAGCTGGCTGTGACCCAGGTAATAACTGATCAGGAATTTACCTCCCATAAAAAGAATGGCAGTGGTTATGGCACCCGCCCTTACATGTTTCCATTTTACACGGGCATCGGGGAGTATTTTAAATATCATCGCAAATAACAGGGCAGTGATGCCAAATGTGAGAATGACATTAAATATATATACCATGACGACAGTGAGCTCCGGGAACATTTTTGTAAGACGGTGGATAAATGCGTCCATCATCCCGTTAACGAGAAGTGAAACCAGCAATAAAAAACCCAGGCTTATCACCATCGAAAAAGAAAGCAGGCGGTTGATAAGCATTTTTAAAAAGCCTGTTCCTTTGGGTTTGGGTTTTAATTTCCAGATGTGGTTGATGGATTCCTGTATCTCGCTGAATACGCTGGTAGCGCCGACCAGCAAAGTAAGGGCACCAATGATGGTGGCAAAATAACTGTTCTTTGATAAAGATGCTGCGCGGATCGTTTCCTGTATCTGCAAAGCCGCATTGTTTCCTACAAAGCCGGCGATCTGGTGATATAAGGTTCCTTCAACAGCTTCTCTTCCATAAAAAATATCACTTACAGAAATAACAATGATCAGCATAGCGGGTAATGAAAACACCGTATAGAAGGCGAGGGCCGCACTTAGCTTTAAAACCTTATTATCGATAAAATCACTAAAGGATTGTTTGATGATAGACCATATATCTTTTAGCGAATATTTCATTAGATCATTTTAGCTTTTCATTATTCTTATGTCTCTCCCCATCCCTTAGGTTCTTTTTCTCAAAATTCTTTTGCAGGGCTTCGTTTAAATCTACACCCGTTTGGTTGGCTAAACAAATCAACACCCACAATATATCTGCCATTTCATCGCCCAGTTCATTTCCTTTGTCCGTTTCTTTAAAGGATTGTTCCCCGTATTTACGGACCATCAACCTGGATAGCTCTCCAACTTCTTCCATTAGTATGCCAAGGTTGGTGAGTTCACTAAAATATTTTACGCCAACGGTTTTTATCCATTGGTCAACCTGTTGTTGTGCTTCATTGATGGTCATTATTACACGAATTTTTACGAATTACACGAATTTGCTACAATACAATCCTTTTCCAAGTTAATGACCTTTCGCCGAAATTTATGACTAATGCAAGCTTCATCCCGGAAACTGCCAAATAACTAAGGGCCTGAGCTAAATGAGTATCTATTATTGTTGTTGCAGATTTTACTTCTATTATTATAGAATCGAAAACTATAAAGTCGGCTATGTAAGGGTTTCTCAGGACTTTATTCTTGTACTTTACTGCAAACTTTTCCTCCCTCTTATATGAAATTCCATGCTCTTTAAAATCAATTTCCATAGCATCCTTGTAGTTAGCTTCTTTTAAACCCATACCAAGGATTTTGTGTATCTCCATACATACACCAATAATTTTGAAAGATTCTTCTTTGAATAATAATTCAGCCATATTTGAAGCTAATTAGTGTAATTCGTAAAAATCCGTGTAATCACTTACTCTTTGTTCTTTGTATCAATATAAATTGTAACCGGCCCGTCATTTAAAAGAGAGACTTTCATATCTGCGCCAAACTCCCCGGTAAATATTTTTTTGCCAAGGTCATTTTCCAGCTGGATGATCATTTTTTCATATAAGGGTATTGCGATTGATGGTTTACTGGCTTTAATATAAGAAGGGCGGTTCCCTTTTTTTGTGGAAGCATGAAGGGTGAACTGGCTTACCAGTAAGATATCGCCGCCAACATCATTTAATGCAATATTGGGCACTTTGTTCTCATCATCAAAAATGCGGAGGTTTACGATCTTGTTACTCAGCCATGTGATATCTTCATTATCATCAGTGTCTTCAATGCCCAGCAAAACAAGCAGGCCGGATTTAATTTCTGATCGAATCCGGTTATTGACCGTAACGCTTGCGTTGGTTACTCTTTGTATAATAGCCCTCATTGTAAATTTATTCTCTGGATTATTTTGCTTTACCAGCTCTTGATGATAGCAATAAAAATATGGCAGCTAACGGTAATGGCATCCACCAGTATTCCTGCAGCTCAGTTAAGTTGGCAGAATTTTTTCCTGCCATATACATAACGATGGCAGCAACAAGTGATAACACTGCAAGAATCGCGTAGGTATTTTTTTTATTCATTTTTTTATTTTGTATAAAGCTACGCTGAACAATTTGTGATTACAAGATGTGCAGCAGATTTTATTTCAATGCGTATACGAAGCGAAATATAATAAGCAATATAATTCAGCCTAATGTTCAATTTGTTTTTTAATTGTTTAGTTCCTGTTACCCGATTTTTTTTAACTGGTTACTGTGATACAAAATTATTTACCCCAGGTGTTCCATTTCATCATTAAAAAAAGTAAAAGCAGCAAAATCAACCCATTGAAACTTTAATGGAAATTCCAAGAGTTTCAGCAAAATTTTTATTAATTAGTTGGGGAAAAGTAAGCAAAAGCAATACCCGTTTGCGTCTGCAAAATTATCCACCAATTTTTCCACAAGGTGTTAATATTTAGAAGTTTGTTTGTTCAGTCGTAACAAATATTTTCGTTTGCTTAACAATTACTTAACCCCACCAACCAAGTACTATATAGTTTATGTCAAAAAAAATCCAATCTGCCAAAGGGCTGCAGTTTTCACGCCAGTTCACCAAAGACGACGTTAGTCCTTTCGATATGTTTGAATACGATTATCGAACCTCTGTAATTAAAAATCCAACGGGTGAAATTGTTTTCCAGATGGATAATGTTGAAGTACCGAGACAATGGAGCCAGATAGCAACGGATATTTTAGCACAAAAATATTTTCGAAAGGCCGGTGTTCCAAAAGAAGATGGAACAACAGGAAGAGAAACTACCGTTAAACAGGTAGCACACCGTTTGGCACATTGCTGGAGAGTGTGGGGTGAACGCTATGATTATTTTGCAACAGCAAATGACGCACAAATATTTTATGACGAACTGGTCTATTCCATTTTGAACCAGGCATGCGTACCCAATAGTCCGCAATGGTTCAATACAGGCTTACATGAAGTGTACGGTATTACCGGCAAACCACAGGGCCATTATTATGTAGATGCCAAAGACGGCCAGTTGAAAAAATCGGAGAATGCTTACGAGCGTCCGCAACCACACGCATGTTTTATATTAAGCGTAAATGACGATCTGGTGAATGATGGAGGTATCATGGACCTTTGGGTTAGGGAAGCAAGGATATTTAAATACGGAAGTGGCGTAGGAACGAACTTCAGCAGCATACGTGGCGAAGGAGAAAAATTAAGCGGTGGCGGTACATCAAGCGGGCTAATGAGTTTCTTAAAGATCGGTGACCGTGCAGCAGGTGCGATAAAAAGCGGTGGTACAACACGCCGGGCTGCCAAAATGGTTTGCCTGGACCTTGATCATCCTGAAATTCAAAATTTCATCAACTGGAAAGTAGGAGAAGAAGATAAGGTTGCGGCATTGATTGCAGCAGGTTACCCAAGTGATTATGAAGGTGAGGCATATCGTACGGTGAGTGGGCAGAACAGCAACAATTCCATCCGTATCCCGAATTCTTTCTTTAGTATCCTGGATGATGATGGAGAATGGGAACTTAAAGGAAGAAGCGATGGAAGGGTGATGAAAAAAGTGCGGGCAAAAGAACTATGGGAGCAGATCACTTATGCTGCCTGGCGTTGTGCTGATCCCGGTACGCAATACGATACCACCATCAACGAATGGCATACCTGCCCCGAAGGCGGACCCATCAGGGCTTCCAATCCCTGCAGCGAATATATGTTCCTGGATAATACCGCCTGTAACCTGGCAAGTGTGAACCTTCGCCAGTTCTTTGATGAATCCAACAATACATTTAATGTAGCCGGGTTTGAACACACCTGCCGCTTATGGACCGTAGTGCTGGAAATTTCTGTATTGATGGCGCAGTTCCCTTCAAAAGAAGTGGCGCAGCTTTCTTATGATTACAGGACACTGGGATTGGGTTTTGCAAACCTGGGTTCTATGTTAATGGTTAGCGGTATTGCTTATGATAGCGAAGAAGCAAGAGGTATAGCAGGTGCTATCACCGCTATCATGACCGGAATAGCTTATAAAACATCTGCAGAGCTGGCAGGCTTCCTTGGTGCTTTTGACAAGTACGAAGAAAATAAAACGCACATGTTACGGGTAATGCGTAACCACCGGGCTGCTGCTTACGATGCTTCAGATGCCTATGATGGTATTGAAATAAAACCCCAGGGCATCAATGCAAAATATTGTCCTGATTATTTATTGAAGGCGGCAACCAAGGCCTGGGATGATGCCGTGCAGCTGGGAGAGAAATATGGTTACCGAAATGCACAAACAACCGTAATTGCGCCTACCGGAACAATTGGCCTGGTAATGGATTGTGATACTACCGGAGTAGAACCTGATTTTGCACTCGTGAAATTTAAAAAACTAAGTGGCGGTGGTTATTTCAAAATAATCAACCAAAGCGTACCACAGGCATTAAGGAATTTAAAATACAGTGAAAAGGAAATTGAAGAGATCGTTAGTTATGCGAAAGGCCATGCTTCTTTGGACAGGTCCCCGTTCATCAATACAAAAATATTGTTGGAGAAAGGATTTACAACAGATGACATAGCAAAACTGAACAGCGTATTAGGTGCAGCTTTTGAAATTGGGTTTGTTTTCAATGTATATACTTTAGGAGAAGCCTGTTTGCAAAAACTTGGATTTAAGCCCGAGCAATACAATGATTTTGAATGGAGCCTGCTGGAGGCATTAGGCTTTAGTGATGAAGAGATAGAAGCAGCTAATATTTATATCTGCGGTACCATGACCGTAGAAGGCGCTCCTTATTTAAAAGACGAACACCTTCCTGTTTTTGATTGTGCCAATAAATGCGGACAGATCGGCGAACGCTTTATCCATGCGCATGGACATATTCGGATGATGGGTGCCGCACAGCCATTCTTAAGCGGTGCAATTTCAAAAACCATCAACCTTCCAAATGAAGCAACACAGGAAGAGATAGCAGATTCTTACAGGATGAGCTGGGAGCTGGGATTAAAAGCCTGTGCATTATACCGTGATGGTTCAAAATTATCCCAGCCATTGAGCAATAAGAGTGATAAGAAAAAGAAACTGGACGAAGCCATCAGCGAAGAGAATGCTGCAACCCTTGCCGCTGACATCTCTACCATGGTTGATATGGGCAAGCTTACCATTGATGACCTGTTGGATGAAATGAACAAGCGTGTTCAGAATAGTGCAGACACAACTCTAAAGCGCCAACTGGCTATGATCGTTGAGCGCAGGGCATTACCGGCAAAGCGCCGCGGCTTTACCCAAAAAGCAAAAATAAACGGGCAGGCTTTGTTCCTTCGCACGGGCGAATACAATGATGGAACATTAGGAGAAATATTCATTGACATGGCCAAAGAAGGCGCTACCATGCGTAGTATGCTGAATTGTTTTGCCATTGCCATTTCCATCGGCCTGCAATACGGCGTGCCTTTGGAAGAGTACGTAGAGAAATTTGTTTTCACCCGCTTTGAGCCAAGTGGCATGGTGGATCACCCGAACATCAAGAGCGCTACATCCATTATTGACTTTATCTTCCGTTCACTGGCTTATGAATATTTAGGCAGGAATGACCTGGTTCATGTGCTGGATACCCCCGAAGTGCAGAACCTGGGTAATGAACCCTGGGACCAGGCAACACCAACGATCGGGGAGCGCAAACCGGAGTTAAGCGAGGTAAGGGTGATGGGCGCTGCCAATGGCAGCGTGCAACCAACACCGGTAAAAGCACACCGCACGGCACACAAAAAAGCAGCAAATGGAATGGATGCCGTTAATGCAGCAGCCAAAAGCATGCAAAGCGATGCGCCTGCCTGTAATACCTGCGGACACATCACCGTACGCAGTGGTACCTGTTACAAGTGTTTGAATTGCGGGAACAGCATGGGTTGCAGTTAGATCGGTTTGATTAAGCACGAACATAAATAAGGCGCCACTTACGAGTGGCGTTTTGTATTAACTATTACAATAGCGTTTCAATTAGCTGTCATTTATCTTAACCATTATCTTTGTCCCATGATCTCAGAATTTTTCACGTATGATAAGCGTAAGGTGATACAGGCATTGCGCTATCACTTTATTTCCCGGCAGGAAATCAAAATAATGATGATAGCCGTGAATGTTTTTGCCATACTCTCTGCATCCCTGTTCTTCTTTAAAAAGATATCTCCGCTGGCATTTTTAGTGAGTTCGGTATTGTGGTTTTCATTGATGATCATCTTCTGGTTCCTGCTGCCTTACCTGGTGTACAGGCGTGCAGATACCTTTAAAGACAGGTTCAGGGCAATATTAAGTGATAATGAATTCAGGATAGAAAATGAGCGGGGAGGGAGGAGCTGGGGCTGGAGCGAATTCAGCACATGGATAGAAAGCCCGCATTTTTTTCATTTGTATTTTAACAGCCGTTCTTTCTTTATAGTACCGAAAGAGGCGTTTGAAGGAGACGAGGTGCATGAGGCGAGAAAGATACTGAGGGCAAAAATAGAGAAGAAGTAGGCTAAGGGCATAAAAGAGAAAAGGATAAAAAGAGACATGTTTTTCGCTCTTTTTCTCCTTTTTCCTCTTTGCTAAATATTTTTAAAGTCTTTTCTCCATTATATAATGCGGAATGGTCACTTCAATGAATTCATCGCCAACAACCTTGTAACCAAATTTTTCATAAAAGCCCAGGGCTGTTTTGCGGGCATGCATGATCAGTTTTTTATAGCCCTTATCCCTTGCTACGATCTCTGCAAAATTCATCATGCTGGCACCAATGCCTTTTCCCTGTAAATTATTCTGCACCGCCATTTGTCTTAGCCGCAGGCATTTATCTTCAGCCTTGGTGAGCATACAGCAGGCCAGCATATCATCATCATCAAAAGCGCCGATAAGGATATGCTCTTTCTCTTCTGCAAGTTCTTCCGGGGTGAATGTCAAACCAAGTGGCTGGCGCAGGATATCCATCCGTAGCTTTACCATCTGCTGGTATTCTTTAGTGCCGTGGTCTATTTGTTTTAAGGCCATAACAGGTAATTTTTTTAATACAAGTTTAAGTTTCGGCAAAGGAAGAACTACCAATATACAAATTTTTTGCTTGTGCATTGCCTTTGTGAAAAAACAGCCTGGAAAAATACGGGCGTCACCGGGGGGTAACCATCAATAAAAGAAAGAATCTGCCGGTTTTTAAAATACCAGTCCTTTTATGCTTATAAACACTTATTTATGCTGTAATATCTATTTCTTTGTATTTATTCCAAAATGTATATTTTTGCAACCAATACAAACTAAATTTTACTATCATGTCAGACATTGCAACAAGAGTAAAGAAAATAATTGTTGACAAATTAGGAGTGGATGAAGCAGAGGTTACCCCGGAAGCTTCTTTTACCAACGATTTAGGTGCCGATAGCTTGGACACCGTTGAACTTATTATGGAATTTGAAAAAGAATTTAATATTTCTATTCCGGATGAGCAGGCCGAAACCATTACTACTGTTGGTCAGGCTAACGCTTACTTAGAAGAGCATGCTAAGTAATTAACTTAATTATCACAGGCAAATTTTATGGTGTTAAAACGAGTTGTAGTTACCGGGTTGGGGGCGCTTACACCGTTGGGCAAAACTGTCGGAGAATACTGGCAGGGATTGGTTGACGGCGTTAGCGGGTGCGATAACATCTCGCAATTCGACTGCAGTAAGTTTAAGACCAGGTTTGCCTGTGAGGTTAAAGATTTTGAGCCCACAAATTACCTCGACCGTAAAGAAGCCCGGAAAATTGACCGCTATTGCCAGTTTGCACTGGTAGCCAGCGATGAAGCCGTTAAAGACGCAGGTATCACCAAAGAGAACGTAGACCCGGACAGGGTAGGCGTAATTTTCGCCAGTGGTATCGGTGGTTTGATCACCTTCCAGGAAGAAGTGATCAACTTTGCTTCAGGCGACGGCACTCCCCGTTTCAATCCCTTCTTTATTCCCAAAATGATCCTGGACATTGCTGCAGGACAGATATCCATGAGACATGGTTTCAGGGGCCCCAACTTTGCTGTAGTAAGCGCCTGTGCTTCTTCAACCAACGCCATTATCGATGCTTTTGATAATATCAGGCTGAATAAAGCCGACATCATCATTACCGGCGGAAGTGAAGCTGTTATAAGCGCCGCAGGCGTTGGCGGATTTAATGCCATGAAAGCCTTGAGCGAAAGAAATGACAGTCCCAAGACCGCAAGCCGCCCGTTCGATAAAGACAGGGATGGTTTTGTAATGGGCGAAGGCGCCGGCGTGCTGGTATTGGAAAGCCTGGAACATGCACTTGCACGTGGCGCAAAGATCTATTGCGAGATCGCCGGTGGCGGAGCTACCGCGGACGCACACCATATCACTGCTCCTCACCCCGAAGGGCTTGGTGCAAGGAATGTTATGCGTGTGGCATTAAAGGATGCGGGCATGCAACCGGAAGATATTGACTACATCAATGTTCATGGAACATCAACCCCGCTTGGAGATATTGCTGAAACCAAGGCCATTTTGAATGTCTTTGGTCCCCATGCTTATAAATTAAATATCAGCTCTACCAAAAGTATGACGGGCCATTGTCTTGGCGCCGCAGGTGTGCTGGAAGCGCTTGCCTGCATCATGGCAGTTACAAAAGATGTGATTCCTCCAACCATCAATCACTTTACAGATGATCCCAGCCTGGACCCGAAATTGAATTTTACATTTAATAAAGCTCAGCACCGTACGGTTAATGCAGCGCTCAGCAACACTTTTGGTTTTGGCGGGCATAATGCTTCAGTTATTGTAAAGAAATTCCGGGCATAGTATTCTCCTTCATTCTTTTTACTATTTAACTTTACCGGCTCAGTAAAAATTGCTTAATTTTAATTTGGTCTAAATAAGATTAGTTTCACGCAAACATTTTTGATCGTTTTGCAATTCATAAAAGATTTTTTTAAGGGCCAGAATAAGAACCGGGAGTTTAAAAAGCAACTCAATAATATCCTTGGATTTACTCCCGGGGACATAGCATTATATAAGACCGCCCTCAGCCACCGTAGTGTGCGGGAAGGCGCCGATGAGAACAATGAAAGGCTGGAGTTTTTGGGAGATGCGGTACTAAGTTCAATCGTTGCACACTATCTTTTCAGGAAATACCCCTACAAAGGCGAAGGTTTTTTGACCGAGATGCGCAGCAAGATGGTGAACCGTCAGAAGCTGAATGATATTGCATTAAAGATGGGTCTTAAGAAAATCACCTTTTACAATAAATACGATAATGCTCTTAAGATCTCCCAGATATTTGGCAATACTTTAGAAGCGCTGATCGGTGCGGTGTACCTTGATAAAGGATATCCAGGTACACACAAATGGGTGGAGAAATATATCATTATGCCCCACCTGTTCATTGATGACCTGGAAGGTATCGAGATCAATATCAAAAACAAATTGTACGGCTGGGCAAATAAGAATGGTAAGGCGCTTGAGTTTGAAACACTGGACGAAAAATTTGAGAACGGGCGCAGGTTATTCACTATTGGGGCAACCGTTGATGGTGAACTGATAGCCGAAGCAAAAGGTTTTAATAAAAAAGATGCAAGCCAGATCGCGGCGCAATTGGCGGTAGATAAGCTGGGGTTGTAAAAACGTTTAATCGTTTCAAACGTTTTAAACGTCTTAAACCATTAAACGACTTAAACGATGACATTTGGAATTTTAGGAAGCGGAAGCTGGGGAACGGCGATAGCAAAAATATTAACCGATAACGGGAACAGCATTCATTGGTGGAACAGGAGTGAAGAGGCGATCAAATACATACATACCCGCCATCATAACCCGCAATATCTTTCCACGGCGCACTTCGATATAACGAAGCTTAAGCTCACCACCGATCCTGCTGAGGTAATAAAGAACAGCGATTGTATCGTGATAGCCATACCTTCTGCCTATACACATATTGCATTAAAGGACCTGGACAGGAATATTTTTGCAGGAAAGAAGATCGTGTCTGCCATAAAAGGTATTTTACCGGAACATAATCTCTTGCTGAATGAATACCTCAAACAGGAATTCCAAACTGAGCTCAGTAATTATTTTGCTGTGCTGGGGCCCTGCCATGCCGAAGAAGTAGCCGCGGAAAAATTATCTTACCTCACTTTCACCGGGATTGATGAAAAAACGACACATGAAATAGCCGGCTGCTTTAAGACCCCTTACCTCAACACGGTTGAGAATAATGATATCTATGGTGTTCAGTATGCCGCGGTATTAAAGAATATTTATGCGGTGGGTTCGGGCATAGCACACGGACTTGATTACGGCGATAATTTTTTAAGTGTGCTCATCGCCAACAGTGCAGATGAGATGGCCGGTTTTTTAAGGGAACTTGGCGTAAAGAATATACAGGTTGGATCCATTGATCACCATCATCAAAGCAACCCCAAACCACCCACTACAAACTATGCTGCATCAGTTTATCTTGGCGATCTTCTGGTGACCTGTTATTCGCTCCATAGCCGTAACCGGGCTTTTGGCAATATGATCGGCAAGGGATATTCGGTAAAGGCCGCTCAATTAGAAATGAGCATGGTTGCCGAAGGGTATAACGCCACTAAATGCATGCACATTATCAATCAACGTATTAAAGCTGATATGCCCATTGCTGAGACCGTTCATAAAATATTATGGGAAAACCTGCCTGTAGCCGAGGGTTTTAACATGATCGAGCAGGCATTAGTATAAGAATTGAACTAACTTTACTGCAAGAATAAAACCATGCCGTTCTCATTTTCAAATATCAGCGCCTCAGCCATAATCTTCATGGTGCTCTGCCTAACAGTTGCGGAAATTGTGAAGCATCTCAGGAAGCGTTTGGGACACTCAAAAAAATAGGTCCGCCGCTATTCCGTCGGCAAATAATTTTCCTTCCCTGGTTAAAATGATCTTACTGTTTTGAATTATGACGCGATCTGTATTCTCATACTTCTTACTGCTTAATTCGAGTTTTGCGCTTTTCCCTTTTCCAAACTTTTCACTCACATATTCCAGGTCTAATCCTTCCATCGTCCTAAGCGAGGTCATGATATATTCATTCAGTTGTTGTGTTACGGTAAGCGTTTCTTCTTCAAAAGGAATGATACCCTGTTCCAGGGATTGAATGTATTGTGCATTGTTGGCAATATTCCATTTCCTGCTTTGGCCGTTAAATGCGTGTGCAGCAGGACCGAAAGCATAATAAGGCTCTCCCATCCAGTAACTGCTGTTGTGCTTACTCCTGAAACCCGGCTTTGCAAAATTACTTATCTCGTAGTGTTCATAACCAGCTTCCTGCAACCAATCCATCAGTAATAAGAACTGGCGAGCCTGCTTCTCCGGGTCAACAGGTTCTTTTTTATGTAAGGCGATCATTTTGTCAAGAGCCGTTTTGGGTTCAACGGTGAGGGCATAGCAGGAGATATGAGGAATGTTTTTTTCAATTATTGTTTCTACGTTCTTTTTCCAGTCATCATCAGTAAGCAGGGGTGATCCGTAGATAAGGTCAACAGAAAAATTATTGAACCCCGCGGTTTTGATCTTATCAATACATGCTAAAGATTCTGCTGCGGTATGCACCCTGTTCATCCATTTTAATTCCTCTTCTATAAAACTCTGGATACCTACACTCAGCCTGTTAATACCTGCTGAACGCCATTCCTGTAATTTTAATTCCGTTATATCATCAGGGTTTGCTTCCAGCGTTATTTCAATATCATCAGCAAACATAAAGCGTGATCTTAGGGCATCAAATATCATTTTAAGATCATCAATGGTTAAGATGCTTGGTGTGCCACCTCCAAAATAAAGTGTTGAAATAATTTCAGCTTCAGCTTTGCCGTTAAGTGAAAGAGATAAGCTGATCTCTTTCACTATTGCCTTCATCATCTTTTCCTTTTGTGCAAGTGAAGTTGAAAAATGAAAATTGCAATAATGACAAGCCTGCTTGCAAAAAGGGATATGTATATAAATGCCCGGCAAAGATTTATAATTTATGCCCCGGTAATTATCGGGATAATATTTTAGATTTGATCATTGATGAATTCTATAAAACTAATATGCTGCAAGATCCTGTTACCGGTAATCCTGTGCACCGCCTTACTGCCCATTGCAAATTGCCAGGTTACTACTGATAAAAAAGCACCCTACCAGTTAAAGATCCAATTCGTTGACAAAGATAGCGCCTTTGACCTGCAGCCATTAAAGTTGCAGACCGCTTTCACAGACAAGGCATCATGTGATAATTATATACGGGAGTTACCGGCATTGTTAAGTTCCAGGGGTTATCCCACAGCATCGGTGGACAGTATTTTTGATAATAATACTTTTACAACCATACATTTATTTTTGGGCAAACAATATCACTGGATAAAATTAGTGCCGGATGGCATTGAAAAAAATGCAATGGATGAAAGCAGGTTCAGTGAAAAAGATTACTCTGGTAAATTGCTCAATATGCAGCAACTGTTAAGATTGCAGGAACGGGTATTGAATTATTATGAAAAGAATGGCTATCCGTTTGCAGAAGTATACCTGGACAGTATCCGTTTGGATGATGATAAGATGGAAGCACTGCTCCGGGCCAAAAAAGGACCCTTATACCATATTGACAGCATCCGGATCTTTGGAAAAGCAAAGATCTCCAGGAATTTTCTTCAGCATTATTTAGGGATCTCAAATGGCAGCTTATTCAATAAGGAAAAACTTGAGCAGGTGAGTAAGCGTATGCTTGAACTGCCTTATTTAAAGGAAGTGCAGCCCAGTGATATTACCATGCTTGGTTCCGGCTCGATCCTCAATCTTTACCTGGTGCCGAAACGCAGCAGCCAGGCAAATTTTTTGGTAGGTTTTTTACCCGCGGGAGAAACGGGAAAACTCCAGATAACTGCGGATGTAAATCTCGATCTCAAAAATGTTTTGAATGCAGGTGAAAGGATATTGTTCACATGGCAGCAGTTACAACCAAAATCGCCCCGGCTTAACCTGGGGTACCAGCAACCTTATATTTTTAATTCTTCTTTTGGCTTCGATTTTTTGTTCGAGCTGTTTAAAAAGGATTCTACCTTTTTGCAGGTCAATGGCCTTTTAGGTATCCAGTATATCCTTTCTGCTTCACAGGCGGGTAAGGTATTTGTTCAATGGCAAAACAGTTTTTTACTGGGAACGGGTGTAGACACCAACCTGGTAAAAGCTACAAAAAGGCTTCCGCCCAATATTGATGTAAGTGCGGTGAACATAGGATTGGATTATGAATGGAATAAGACGGATTACCGGCCTAACCCGCGAAGCGGGAACGAGGTAAAGATCACTACTGTAGTAGGGATAAAAAAAACCAAGAAGAATAACGAGATCATCAATCTCAAGGATCCTTTATTCAATTACGCCAGCCTATACGATTCCGTAAAAGCAAAGGCTTACCAGTTCCGCGTAAAGCTTTCTGCTGCGCATTATTTTCCGGTAGGTAAACAGGGTACAGTAAAAACTGCATTGAACGGGGGTCTCTTCATCAGTCCGAGTACGTTTAGAAATGAGCTTTTCCAGTTGGGCGGGTATAAATTACTGAGGGGATTCAGTGAAGAAAGTATTTATGCCACGCAATATGCCGTGTTAACAGCAGAATACAGGTACAGGCTCGACCTTAACTCATTTCTTTTTGGCTTTGTGGATGGCGGCTGGGTTAGAAATAAATACCAGTCAGTGAACATAAAAAATAATTTTATTGGTGCAGGGGTAGGACTTGCTTTTGAAACCAAATTCGGTTTATTGAATATCAGCTATGCAGTGGGTAAGCGTGATGATGTAAGGTTTAGTCTCCGGGAAGCATCCAAAATACACTTTGGTTATGTCAATTACTTTTAAAAGTGTGCATTCCAGCATCTATTTTTGCAGCAAAATAAATTTGATAGTGAAGCAGGTAATTTTCTTTTTGCTGTGCGTGGTTGCTCTCTCTTTCTCATTGCATGCTCAAAATACGGATACGCTTATAGTTAGTACGGATACGGCTGCCTTACAAACCGATTCTTTACAGATACTTCCTTTAAAAGACAGTTTACCTCCTGCTATCTCTCAAGTACCTGTTTTTAAACTGGAGAATAAGCTCCTCAACAGTGATAGTACCCCGGTTTCCTTATCTGTTCATTTTAAAAAGGACAATAGTAAAGATTTTTTATTTTATGTGGTTGCCGGCATCTTACTGCTCCTGGCTTCGCTGAAATATTTTTACAGCCGCTATTTTACAAACCTTTTCAGGGTATTTTTTAATACGTCTCTCCGGCAAAGCCAGTTAACAGATCAGTTGTTACAGGCAAAATTTCCATCTTTGGTCTTTAATGCTTTCTTTATTCTCAGCGGCGGGTTTTATACCTATCTTCTTTTATTGCATTATAATTGGATAAACGAAGAGAATAAATGGATCATGATGGTCTCATTGATCGCTCTTTTGGGGCTTATTTACCTGATCAAATTCTGTACACTTAAATTCACCGGTTGGGTAACGGGCCTTAATGATGTTACAAATACCTACGTGTTCATCATTTTCCTTATCAATAAGATCATCGGTATTTTCCTCGTGCCCTTTATCGTCATATTATCCTTTTCTGATATCTACATCGTGGAAATTGCGGTTATCATTTCTCTAATAAGTATTGTTTTGTTGCTTTTATTACGCTTCTTCCGGTCTTATGGATTGCTGCAAAACCAGTTAAAAATCAGCAGGTTTCACTTCATTCTCTATATTGCAGGAATAGAATTATTGCCCCTATTGTTGATTTACAAGGGCTTAATGATTTATTTAAGTAAAAATCTTTAGCTTTGCACCACCATTGGTGAATTAAGTATGGTTAAAAACGGTGCAAAACAGGCTACTAATCCAGCCAAAACAGTTAAGAAAATACTTATTACCCAACCAAAGCCGGATGGTGAGAAATCTCCGTATTTTGATTTGGCTAAGAAACACGGTATCAATCTTGACTTTCACCCATTCATAGTTGTGGATGGCATACAGGCAAAAGACTTCCGCAAACAAAAGATCGATATTGGCAGTTATACAGCTGTTGTATTTACCAGCCGCAATGCGATCGATCATTTCTTCCGGATCTGCGACGAGATGAAGATCACGGTCTCCCAGGAAACAAAATATTTCTGCATCACTGAAGCTGTAGCGCTTTATCTTCAAAAATTCATTCTTTACCGCAAACGCAAAGTTTTTTATGGTGCTGATGGCACCAACAAAAGCCTGTTTGATGTTATCAATAAGCACAAGGACAATGAGAAGTTCCTCTATCCCTGTTCCGAATCCTTTGACAGCGATATCACCAACTGGCTCAAATCAAATAACTGCGAACACGCTACCCCTGTACTTTACAGGATCGTCAGCAATGATATCACGGAAGTAATGGCAAGAGGCTATGATGTCATTTGCTTTTTCACCCCGGGTGGGGTAAAAAGCCTGCTGGAGAATTTCCCCAAGTTCAAACAGAACGGTACAGCAATTGGCGCTTTTGGCATTAATACCTTTAAAGCTGCTGAAGATGCGGGCCTTGTACTTGATATCAAAGCACCGCAACCACAGGCACCCAGCATGGTAAGCGCCCTGGAATTATATCTTTCTTCCCTTAAGAAGAAATAATTACTTTGATCACAGGATGAACACCCCGTAAAATGCGTTTCTTTATTTTGTGAACAAAAAATGTGTGAACAAAAAAATGTTCACAACTTTTTTCTTCACAACGGGGCAACCGTCGGCCCGGGCCCGAACGCCGCCGGATAAACCTCAGCCTTCATTTTTTAGAATGATATTTGTACATCATATGGATATGGCCGATAAATCAACGTTAAACAAATTCAGCAACCGCTTAATCAATGAAAGCAGTCCGTACCTGCTACAGCATGCCCATAATCCTGTAGACTGGTATCCCTGGGGTGAAGAAGCCCTGCAAAGGGCGAGGTCTGAAAATAAGGTAATACTTATCAGCATAGGCTATTCAGCCTGTCATTGGTGCCACGTAATGGAAAGAGAAAGTTTTGAGAATGAAGCTGTTGCAAAACTCATGAATGAAAGTTTCATCAATATAAAGATCGATAGGGAAGAGCGGCCCGACCTCGATCATATTTATATGGATGCGGTTCAGGCCATAGCGGGAAGCGGGGGATGGCCGCTAAACGTTTTTCTTACCCCGGAAGCAAAGCCATTCTACGGGGGTACCTATTTTCCACCGGTCAAGGCTTATAATCGTT
>DATHEH010000180.1:0-11055 GCA_035318685.1 Ferruginibacter sp. | reverse complement strand
CATGCCTGAATACGATATTATTTTTCTGAATGATCAGCGCCACATCAAAATTTTCAAATACCAGGCTGTCCAGCACGATATGTCTGACACTGCTGCTGATAACAAAAGCCGGGCCTCTATAATTTGAATCAGATACGATATGCGAGCCATTGCCGCGGAGATAGAATGAGTCCTTGTCTATTAACAGGGGCTCTGCCATCAATAAAGATCCGCCTGCTGACATGGAATATTTTTTAGAGCTGTCATCGGCGGCAGAAGCCAATTGAATTAATTTTTCATCTTTAGCCACTGGAGCGACCGGCTGCTGAACAAACTCCGTATTTTTTATTACAGCCCTTTGCTGAAACAATGAAACAGCCATAGCGATGAATGATCCCAAAGAAAGCAGGATAAGAAATATGATTATACCCTTGCTCCTGTTCTTTGTTTTTACCGCTGATTGTTGAGTCGCCGTGTTCTCTTTTGTTGTATCCCGTAAATCAACCCCGTTCTTTTTATCCGCGGGTTTTAAGGCCACCTGTTTTTTTGCCGGTTTATTATTCTCTACCAATACCGCGGTGATATTATCATTGCCTCCGGCCTCATTGGCAGCATTGATGAGTTCCCTCGCTTTTTCAGCAAGGCTTTTTTTCTTATTCAGGATCGATGTAATAGTACCCGAACTGATCATGTCGGAAAGGCCATCGCTGCACAAAAGAATAATATCACCCGGGAGAAAGGGTGATTCGCCGGTCTCAATATAATCGGCCACTTCAGCGATATCTGATTCAAAGCCCAGCGCCTTATTGATCTCGTTCCGCCTGGGATGGCGCATTGCATCGTCTTCAGAAAGACGGCCGGATTCCTCCAAAAATCCTACAACAGAATGATCTTTGGATATTTTTACCAAACTGGCATCCCGCAGCAAATAGAGCCTTGTGTCCCCCACATGCGAATAGTAAAATTTGTTATTCTTTATATCTGCTACTGCGCAGGTAAGCACACATGCCATGCTTGCATTGTTATCATTACCATTTCTTTCAAACTGTATCTTTTCATTGGCAGCAACAACGGCGAGTTGAAGTGTTTCAATGATATCGCCGGTGATATTTTGTAAATGCTCAATGATAACGGTCCGTGCTATTTCAGCGGCAACCTCACCACCCTTATACCCGCCTACCCCATCGATCACACAGGCAAGAAGAAATTCATTATTGGCTATTTCAAGGGCAATAAAAGTATCCTCGTTCTTTTCACGACGTTTTCCTTTATCTGTTATGCCAAAAAAATATGCTGCCATTAGTGGTTATGCGTTTTTTTAATGTCAGAAAAATGAGCGACCAATAGTATAACACTGGTTATCAGTAATCCTATTGCCAATAGTTTGTCCATGTCAGAATTTGAAAATGTTTATACCTACAATGCCATTAAGAACGATCCTTGAGTTGAGGGGGAGTTCTGTCCACTCAGGCTCAGCCTTGCTGCTTGCTTTTATTTCGTTCTCATTTAAAAGTGTTTTCTCCCCGAAGGCGGCAAGAAAGAATTTATCGGCAGTTTTATTATAACGGATAGCGAGATGGGGTGTTGATACCCATTCTGAAGGCACACGGAAAATGCCCGGGTCATCAGCTGTTTCATCGCTGCCGCATACCAGTATCTCTTCATGCTTCATCAGGTATTCCAGTTTTTTTCCTGCGTATTGTTTATCCGGTATGGTTGTTTCCAGCCGGGCAAAGCAGGCCGGGGCAACGATCGTGCCGGCATCGTCTAAAACAAGGTTCTTGTCAAAGGGTATTTCGTAATATCCGTCGCTGTAAAAAGTAAAGTCCTGTAATAATTCATCCGAAATGTCAAAGGTTTGTGCAATACCTGTTTGCCTGGGAATAAAAGTTACACGCAGGTTCTCTTCTTTCTGGTGCACATTACCCGGTAATAGTTTACCAATAAAACTCTTGTCGCCTTTTTCATAATCAGGATGAGAAACAAAACGGAATACCCATTTATTGGCGGATGCTGTTACCTTTTTTCCTTTCTGCCTTTGATGCTGCAGGATCCCGTAAAATGATTTTACAGATTCTTTTATGATAAGGGCAAATATCCCTTTATTATTATCCATGAATTTATTGTAATCAGGAGGGCTGAAACAAATAATATACTCATGATAAAATATTATCCGGTCGGCAAAAGAAAGTTCTGCAATGGAAGCCTGGAATTTTTCTACGATGTATTTGTACACTACATCAGGAGTCATGGATGATGTCTCTGTAAATACGGCGTCCTTTTTAAGGAACCAATCCTGGACGCCAATCTTTTTCCAGAACGTTGGACTTGTACTCATTTATTGTTTTATTTAGGAACGCTTGAATAATAAAAACGGTTCCCAAAAGCAGAAGGTAGTAGTGGCCTCATGGTATCTGATCTGAATATATAATGCTACGCTATTCAGAGGATCTCATCGTAGAAAGGCTGAAATTAGGATTTGATTTCTTAAAATATTGCAAAAGCGTGTTCCTGGTGAACAATTTATGCTTTTGAAGTATCCCCTCCCTTGTACGGGAAATGAGAAAAATCAACCTGGTTGCTGATACAAATCAGCGTTTTGCCGGGTGACGGAAACTAGTTTCGTGATCGAAAATAATGAACCACAATCCGATCATACTTAAGCTGTCCTTGTTACTTTCGGCACTTATAATCTTATCCAGCTGCGCAGGCCTGCTGATCACCGGCTTCTATTCCGCCGGATCACCGGCCTGGCAGGCACAAGCCATTGGCCAGGATATCATCGACCTTTTCATTGCTGTTCCCGCACTTTTGATCACAGGCATCTTTGCCTACAGGAATAAGAAAACAGCGGTTTTGATCTGGGGAGGTATCATTTCTTTTATAGTTTATACATTCCTGATCTATTGCTTCAGTGTTCATTTTAACCGGATGTTCATCGTTTATTGTTTTGTACTTGGACTTTCTGTTTATTCGCTTGGACATTTTGTTTATTTGTGTTCGGGAATGGCCGGGCCTGTATTGATCAACAAAAGATGCACAGGAACCATAGCCATTTACTTTATCATTATCTCCATTAGTTTTTATTGTCTTTGGCTTGCAGAGATCATTCCTGCGATAGCACAAAATAATGTGCCTCCAGGCCTGCGGGAAACAGCACTATTGACCAATCCTGTACATGTGATCGACCTTTCCGTTTTTCTCCCTGGCATATTAATAACGGGCATATTATTGTTAAAGCAAAACCGGTGGGCTTTGTTGTTAACTCCTGCTTTACTGAGTTTCTTTATATTGATGGACATTACGATCGGGGGACTGGTATTGGTAATGAAATTAAAGGGGCTTCCTTCCAACCCGGTTTTAATAGCAATTATGGGCTTCCTGGCCATACTCAGCCTGCTGCTCTTAATAGGGTATTTATATAAAAAGAAAAATGCAGTGGTTTAAATATACAGGTTAGTGTCTTATCAAAGTTGTAATTTAGCAAACAGACGACACTCCCATAAAATGAAAGATTCGCAGCAAGGATTTGAAGCTTTATTCCAATATGCTTCAATGGGCATTTTGGTTGCCAATGAAAAAGCAGAAATAGTTTTGGTGAATAATTTTTTACTGTCACAGTTTGGATATGAAGACCAAAATGAGCTGATAGGCAAAAAGATCGAGCAGCTTATACCCGGCCGTTACCATACCGTTCACGTGCATCACCGGGATAATTACAATAAACACCCTAAGCCCAGGCCGATGGGTTTGGGTAAGGATCTTTTTGCAGAGAAAAAAGACGGTTCGGAATTTCCTGTAGAAATTAGCCTGAGTAATTATAAGACCAGTGAAGGAAGTTTTACCATCGCCTTCGTAACGGATATCACCAAAAGAAAAGAATACGAGAATGCGGTTATCCAGCAAAAAGAACAACTGGCGGATATCAATGCAAAAATTGCAGGACTTAATAATGAGCTGGAGCAAAAAGTACAGTTGCGCACACAGCAGCTGGAACATACCCTTGACGAACTAGAGAACTCAAAAGACGAACTGACCAGGGCTTTAAGCAAAGAAAAGGACCTGAGCGACCTGAAGAGCCGTTTTGTTTCCATGGCATCTCATGAATTCAGGACACCTTTAAGTACCATACTTTCATCTGCTTCCCTGGTGGCTAAATACACCGAATCTGAAGAGCAGGAAAAACGCGATAAACATGTTCAGCGCATAAAATCATCCGTGAACAACCTTACCAACCTGCTGAATGAATTCTTATCCATTGGCAAAATTGAAGATGGAAAAGTTGTAGCCCATAAAACCGATTTTAATGTAAAAGAACTTATCAGCGGTCTATGTACAGAAATGGAAGCACTTGCAAAGCCTGACCAGCAGATCATTTACAGGCATACGGGCAGCGAGATCATTTCTTCAGACCCTCCCCTGTTGCGTAACATCATTATGAACCTTTTATCCAATGCCATAAAATTTTCCCCCCGGGATGGCGACATTGAAGTGACAAGTTATGTTGCAGGCAACGATGTAAGGATATATGTTAAGGATCATGGCATGGGTATTTCGGCTGAGGACCAGGAACATCTGTTTGAACGTTTTTTCCGGGGAGCAAATGTTGTTAATATACAGGGTACGGGTTTGGGGCTCCATATTGTAGGCAAATATATTGAGCTGATCAATGGCCGGATAGAATTTAAAAGTGAGCTGGAAAAGGGCACAGAATTTATTATTACATTTAAGGCAGAATAAAATTTCCCGGGAACATGAAGCACTTAATACTTATAGAAGACAATAAAGAGATCAGGGAAAATACCGCAGAGATATTAGAACTGGCCGGCTATAAAGTTAAAACAGCAGAAAATGGAAAGATAGGCGTAGAACTGGCCCTGCAGGAAAAACCAGACCTGATCATCTGTGATATCATGATGCCTGTACTTGATGGGTATGGTGTACTGCACCTCCTGAACAAAAATCCTGCACTCACAGGTATCCCCTTTATCTTTTTATCCGCCAAAGCAGAACGCACCGATCTCAGGAAAGGCATGGAAATGGGCGCTGATGATTATATAACAAAACCATTTAATGATATAGAGTTACTGAATGCGGTGGAAAGCCGCCTGAAAAGAGCGGAATTATTTACCAAAAACTATCCGGGCAATGTTGGGGGCATGCAACAAATGCTGGATGAATTTAGCGGAAAAGATAGTTGGAAAGATATTGCCTCAGACAGGAATATCAACACATACAAAAAGAAGCAGGCCATTTATACAGAAGGCAACCATCCTAACAGGCTATACTTTATACAAAAGGGAAAAGTAAAAACATTCAAGACCAATGATGCGGGGAAAGAATTAACGGTGGGGTTATTTAATGAAGGTGATTTTTTAGGATATACCGCTCTTTTGGAAGAAACAGTTTATAAAGAAAGCGCAGAAGCCATCGAGGACACCGAAATAGCCATTATACCTAAAGAAGAATTTGAACATTTACTAAACACCAGTAAAGAAGCTACTCATAAATTTATCCAGCTTCTTGCAAAGAATATAACAGAAAAAGAAACCCAGTTATTAGGCCTGGCTTATAACTCCCTGCGAAAAAGGGTTGCAGACGCCTTGCTTTCCTTACAGGCCAAATACCAGAAACAGGACCAGGAGGGATTTTCCATACATATATCAAGAGAGGACCTGGCCAATATTGCCGGCACTGCAACCGAATCCCTTATCCGCACCCTTAGTGATTTTAAAGCAGAGAAACTGGTGGAGATCAAAGACGGCAGTATTATTATTATCAACCAAAAGAAACTGGCAGCAATGCTGAACTAACTTTTCACAATGCCGAAGCGAGGTATTTGTTGAACTCGTTCTTAAGGCTCATAAAGTTATTTTCAAAATATTTCATCTCGTTCCGGAATTTATCCTGTTTCCTGGTCATTTCCTTATCAAATATTGCATTATCTTTTTTTTTTGCAAAAAAGCCTTCCTGTAAGCTGATATCATGGCGAAGCTCATCTATGAATTCATCATTGATAATAAACCTGTTTTGAAAATGTTCGGCAAGTGCCAAAAAATCCTTATCAGTTTTGTGATCTACCACAACCGCCAGCCTGTTCTTTAAAAAGGCATTTTCCTGTTTGAAGAATTCAAGCTGGCGGTTCCATGTTTTTGTTTCATGGAGGAATTGTTCAGGTTTGTAAGTTATCACAGTAGCCATATTGTATACGGGTTCTGAATCGTTATTTTTTAGGGACATAGTTTGACAAATCTATTCCCTATTCTGTTTTTAATTTAGGATAAACATCATGCCGGTTGCTGATGTTCGTCAGGGTTTGGCGCAAATACTCAGCTTAGATTTACGTTTAAATATTTGCTCAATGAAAAATAATTTAAAAGTGATCTTAACGGGCCTGTTGCTTGTTGCAATGGCCTGTAATTCTTCTGAAAGCACTGTTACAGAATCCTCTTCATCAACACCCGTTGCCGTAACTACCGGGCAATCAGCTGTACAGGATGAACAGTCCGCAAAAAACGTTGTGCAGGTTGCTGCAGGCAGTAAGGACCATACTACCTTAGTTGCCGCGGTTAAAGCGGCAGAACTGGTAGATGCTTTAAGCAATGCCGGGCCTTTTACAGTATTTGCACCAACCAATGCGGCATTTGATAAATTGCCTGCAGGGACTGTTCAAGGATTGTTGAAACCGGAGAAGAAGGATGACCTGGTTGATATACTGCAATACCATGTTGCTGTTGGCGTGTTACAGGAAGAAATGTTACAGGACGGCCAGTCGGTCGGCCAGGTGAATGGTGGCAATATAACCATCAGCAAAAAAGATGGAAAGCTAATGGTGAACGGAATAGCCAATGTCATCGCAAAAGTTCCGGCTTCCAACGGAATAATATATATTATTGATGCCGTGTTGTTGCCCCCGGCAGTAAAATAACGTTTAAACATCCAATCCTTCAATGGCGGTTATGATACATAATCGCCTTTTTTTCGTTACAGTCCTTTACCCGGAAGAGAATGTTCATCACGGATCTTTAACTGCATAACCGTGGCAATGCTTTGGGCCCTTTGCTTGGCGAGACTGGCAGTTTCTCCTTCAAAAAGTTCGTCCACTGTTGTACTGAACAAATAATACCATTGATCAAAGTGCACGGAAGTGAGTGGTACTACCCGGTTGAGGTTTTTGTGCAATTGCATGGGATTACCGGTATAGGAGCCTGTATAAAAAAGCATGTTCTCAAAAAAATCATACATCACCGGTAAGTGTTTTTCCCAATTCACTTTGGCAATGTCTGAAAAAATATAGCCAATGGTTGGATCCTGCTGTACTTTTTTATAAAATTCACTCACCAATAGCTCAATATCTTTCCTTCCTGCAATATCTTTTTTCATGTGTTTAAATTTTAATGCAACAGGATGCTGATCTCCTGTAACTTGTCTTCAGCACAATATTGTTGTATTATGGGAAATAACACCCGTTCTTCTTTACGGATATGTTCCTCCAGTTTTCTTCCCAGCTCGTCCATAGTTTCTTCCAGGTCAACAGCTCTTTCCAGGGAAAGAAATAATGCTGTTAACTGTTCGTGTTCATTTATGATCACCACAGACAATTCCGCTATCTCCGGGTTACAGTCTTTAACCTTCTGCAGCATGAGTTCCTCCTGTTCAAAATGTTTTTTTATCTCCTTATCAAATTGCTGTTTCGCATAAGTTGCTTTCTCTTTTGGTATAACGGGCAGCCCCTTATATTCCGGTGCATTGTTCTTTAACAGCTGCGCAAGTATGAGTGTGCTGTGATGCTCTCTTGATAAGGGGGCCAGTGCTTCATGTCTTTTCATGTATTTATATTTATTATTTTTTGTCACATGTCCACCCGGCTAGAAACCACTCCGACGGGGAATTCGCTTATAAACATTTTGGCTGGTATCAACTTTTGTTATGGCTTATTTCATAACTATAGGTCTTTACGGTTGAATTTCCGGAGGGATAACCACACCGGAATAATTATCCATGCAAACAGAACGGCAAATGATAGGATCTGTCCTGATCGTGTTCCAAAAAAATCTTTAAATATGGCACCCGTATAACCCATGAGCGCCGAAACATCCATCTTAAGCAGTATCAGTATCCTGCCCAGGTCAATAGGATTGAGTGTGCTTACGCCTACCATCACTTTTTCCAGCGGGTAATCTGCAAACTGGAATAATATGAACATGACGAGCCCATCGAACAGGAGGGCAAAATAAAGCCATAATAAAATGGTTACGCCAATACCCTTGGCCTTATCCCTTGCCATAACTGCGGCAAACATTGCTATCGCAACAAAGATCACGGACAACAGTAAACCGGTTGCCAGCATCATGAAACCCGTGGGTGTGGCTTCATACAACAGGATCGGCACACCTGCGCCAATAAAAAAAGCCAATGCGAATGAACCCGCAAGCCCTGAAAATAAACTCAGCCATATCGTTCTTCTTTTTAAAGGCTGGCTTACGAGCAGTTCCAGGAATTCGGCACTGTTGTAAACATAAATGGCGGAGAACAGCATGCTGACCAGCGGAACAATTATCAGGATAATATTGAGCAGGCTTAACAAGCCCTTGGCCGAGTTGTCCTCGAGGTTGAATATACTTAACGAGATCACGAGCAGGAACAGGGTATAAGCCAGCATGATCTTATTACGCAGTATATCTATGATCACATATTTGATTATCTTTTTCATCGGCCCGTATTCAACATTATGTTTGCAATAGCTTTTGACAATTTTTGCTCCCCTGTTTCTTCCCGCAGGTCATCGATGGTTTTATGAAAGCAGAGCTTACCTTCCTGCATATATATCACTTGTGTAACCAGGTCATCAAGCTCACTAAGCACATGAGAGGTGATCATTACCAGCTTTCCTTTACCCTTCTCAGCGGTTATCTTTTCTTTGAGGATCTCAGATGCAACAGGGTCCAGGCCTGCTGTTGGCTCATCCAGTATCAATACTTCCGGGTTGAATAAAAATGCAAGGGATGCACTTACCTTTTGTCTTGTGCCGCCTGATAAGGTTCTCATGCGTTTATTCAAAAGCCCTTTCAACTCAAATTTGTTTATCAATTCTCCATCCAGCGATGAACCATCCTTTTTCCTGATGTCTTTCATCATATCGATCACCTGCCCGATGGTCATATTCTCGGGGTATCTTCCTGTCTGTGGCATATAGCCAATATGTTTGCGGTAATGCCAGTCATGGGAAATATTCTTCCCGTTGAATGTAATAAAACCGCTGTCACTCACCACCATGCCCAGTATACATTTGATAAGGGTTGTTTTGCCGCTGCCATTCGGTCCTATCAGGGCAATGCATTCGCCTTTGTTGCATTTCAGCGAGACATTATCCAGCGCCTTCATCTTGCCAAATTGCTTGGTTACATTACTTGCAATGATCATAGTGGTAATGGTTTCATTAAAGGATGCTGATCTTTTAAGTTCTCCGGCGTAAGCGTGGGCAATATTTTTTCCGTCTTGTCAAGCAACGATGCCATAAAGCTCCGGAACAGGATCATGGCCGGCGGGTTCTGTTCGATGATCATGGCATACAGGCTTACCGGCCTGTACGGCACATCCCCCAGCCTATCCCTGTTGATATCATATCCTTCATATTTATCCCAGTAATTATTGATGAATGTATTTAACACAAGGCTGCCATTGGTGCCAACATCAAAACTATTGGCGATAAAATTATTTTTTAAAACAGTAACGTCCATACAGCTCGCCTGTATTTTCATGGCCCACCCGTTATTCTCAAAAGCATTCTTTTCAAAATGTATGCGGCTGGCACCTTCCATGTAAACACCTATTGTGTTCTTAACGAATTTATTATTCTCAATATAGCTGTCACTTATTTCTTTGAGCAACAGGCCATAGGCGCCATCTCCCCAGTTTTCCTGGAAATAATTATGGAACATTTTCACCCCTTTGGAAAACATTACAGCAACCCCCGCACCATTATTCTTAAAGATATTCATGATATAGACATCGTTATTGGAGAACATAAAATGCAGGCCATAACGCAGGTTCTTTTCCGCATTATTCCTCCATATCACAGAATTGCTGACAAACTCAAAATAAATGCCATCCCTGTGATTGGTGATGTTGTTGGCAATGATGCGCATGCTGTCGCTCTTCCAGCAATGAATACCATTACCCGTTTGTTGCTCATCCCTGCTGCTGGCTTGCAGGATATTTTTTTCTATGGTGCAGTTGGTGCCGTATTGTGTATAGATACCGAAGAAAGTATCTTCCAGGATATTATTCCTGATGACCACATCCCTTGAATTGTAAATTCTTATTCCTGAAATTTCCTCTATACTGGACACGCCCGAATGGATGACCCTGAACCCATCAACAATCACGGCATTGGCTTTTATCGAAATAACCTCGTATTTATTTTCGCCATCAAGTACGGGCCTGCCAATGCCAATAAGCGTAATAGATTTATCTATTATAAGATTCTTCTCATGATAAATTCCGGGTTCTACTAATATGGTATCTCCATCATGCGCCTTCAGCAAAGCGATGCTGATAGTAATATTTGCATGCCCTGCTCCTACCCTGATGATCTTTGCATAGCCGGAAATATACAAGAGCAAAAAAAACGATATGCATATGCCTGCCCTCATTTTGAATTTATTTCATTCCACTTTACAATAGCGCCCGTAAAATATGCCTGCGCCTTTTTCAAACTGTCTGAATTATTAAATGCGGCGATATTACCGCCCATTGGCCCTTTTATCCCCTCAGCCTGCAGCAGTTGACAATCCTTGATATTCAGTAATTCATGTGCAGCGTTGAAATTGACCAGGTAAATATCTTTTATGTCTTCATCCGCAATTGCTTTCGACTTTAAAAATCCCAGCAGGCATTGTGCATCATCAAACTTGTACACTTTACCTTTTTGTGTAACAAGTTCTGCACCAAAACGAATATCACTAATGGTCATTTTACAGGCATAGCAGTTATCGGCACCAATTTTAATGGGCTCAGGCCCGGTATTGCAGGATGGTATCAATGCGGTCAAAAAGAAGGCGGCAACAATAGCAG
>DATHEH010000179.1:0-8075 GCA_035318685.1 Ferruginibacter sp. | reverse complement strand
GTTGTTGCCTTGATAACAGCCTTGATGAAATAGAAGACATTACCGATAATTTATTTTGGTGATGAAATGTTTTGAGCCGGTTCAAAATAAAAGTGAATCAATGATGCCGTTAGAATGAAATGTAGTTGAGGAGTTACCGGTGAGGGTAAGAAAAAAAATTGACAATCCATCAGCAAAAAAAAATAAAAATTATTGTTGATAAGTTTGAAGGAAACCCAGGTTGGTTCATAAGGCGACAAGTAGTATTTAAAAACAGGATAAGTAGTGATGTAGCTGTAAATCAGGAGGGTTAGGGAACTATTGTTTTGACGGTGATGGATCTGGCGTTTGGGGACCGAAAAAAGAAAAACTTAGTTAGAATGCATACTGTGGTTGAATGGGAAAAAACAAATGAATTAAAAATTTTTTTTTCAACATTTTATTCGATATTCGCTGTCCTGCTAAAGTTTTTTTCAATTAAAATTGAAAAGAAATTTTATACGGAGAATTACAGGAGGAACTAATCTTAACTCAACATATAAATTGTTCAAGGACTAATGGATAAAGCTTTTGAAAAAGTATGGATGAACTGTTTAGAGATAATCAAAGACATTGTAGAATGGCAGCATTTCAAAACATGGTTCGAACCCATTAAGCCGGTTGCGTTAAAAGAAAAAATATTAACCATACAGGTACCAAGCCAGTTTTTTTATGAGTACCTTGAAGAACATTATGTTTCGCTTTTAGCAAAAACATTAAAAAGAGAATTAGGAAAAGAAGCACGTTTGGAATACAGGATCATGGTTGATAGCGGTAACAGTAAGAACAAACCACTTACAGTAGATGTGCCCGGGCAAGGTTATAAATCATATTCAAACAACGAAATGGATTTTCCTTTAGTCATAAATAATCCTGTTAAGAATCCATTTGTGATCCCTGGTCTCAAAAAAATGCAGATCGATCCGCAATTAAACCAGGCATACACATTCGAGGCATTTATAGAAGGAGATTGTAACCGCGTTGCCCGGCGTGCGGGTAAAACTGTAGCCGAAAAGCCCGGAACCACTTCCTTTAATCCCCTGGTTATTTATGGTGGTGTTGGATTAGGCAAGACCCACCTTGCACAAGCCATTGGAAACGAGGTCAAAAGGCTGCATTCCAACAAGGTTGTACTATATGTAAGCTCCGAGAAGTTCATCAACCAGTTCATAGATCATGGCCGTAACGGGGCAATCAATGATTTCATTCATTTTTACCAGCTGATAGACGTATTGATCATTGATGATGTACAGTTCTTTAACCGTGCCGAAAAATCACAGGATGCTTTTTTCTCCATATTCAATCATTTACACCAGAGTGGAAAACAATTGATATTGACCAGCGATAAACCTCCAAAAGACCTGGAAGGTGTACAGGAAAGATTATTAAGCAGGTTTCGGTGGGGATTGAGTGCCGACCTGCAGGTGCCTGATTATGATACCAAGATAGAGATACTGGAAAAGAAGATGAAGAGTGACGGACTCGAGATGCCGCGTGAAGTAGTTAAATATATTGCATATAATATCAATAGTAATGTACGTGAACTGGAAGGCGCATTAATATCATTATTGGCACAATCTTCGCTAAATAAGAGGGAAATAGACCTCGAATTGGCAAAGAAAGTACTACGCAATTTTGTAAAATCTTCCAGCAAGGAGATCACAATTGATGCCATTCAAAAAATGGTGTGTGAGTATTTTGATGTACCCTATGATAAGCTTTTACAAAAAACACGCAAGCGTGAAATTGTACAGGCACGGCAAATAACCATGTTCCTTGCTAAAGCATTTACCAAGAATTCACTAAAGACCATCGGGGAGCATTTTGGAGGAAGGGATCACACAACTGTAATTCATAGTTGCCAGACCGTAAAGGACCTCATGGATACAGATAGCCTTTTTAAAGAAAGCGTTTTGGAACTACAGCAAAAAGTTCATCTGGCAGCAATGTAGAACCTGATCAGGTACTTATAAGCAAGCCCAAATCCTTAAATGATTTGGCTTTTTTGTTTCAGGTATGCCTTTCAAACTATGCCCCAGTCTGCCGGCCTGGACTTTCTCATTAAATTATACCGGTTTTACCATTTAGTTTTGGGTATTAACGCTGCGGATTGTATTTTTGCCACCCCTTAACAAAAGAAGGGCAGGTTACAACGGAGAGGTGCCTGAGAGGCCGAAAGGAACGGTTTGCTAAATCGTCGTACGGGTTAAACTGTACCGTGGGTTCGAATCCCACCCTCTCCGCAAAATTTGGAAGAGTATGGATTAAACTGTTCCGCCGCGGCGGATCGAATCCCACCCTCTCCGCAAAAAAAAGTTCTTAAAGATCGATAACCAATAGTTCGGGATGTAGCGTAGCCCGGTTATCGCGCCTGGTTTGGGACCAGGAGGTCGCAAGTTCGAATCTTGCCATCCCGACGAATAACAAGAGCCCTTCAATTTTTTGAAGGGCTTTTTCATTTCCGATATATTCGATTTGATCTTCGGGTAAATCCTGCCCGTTTCTACTTATTCTTCTTAAAATCATTTATTTTTAGGTTTGCTCCTTTTCAAAAAAATACCAATTAACGTTATATGAAATACGGTCCCATACAAAATTTTATCGGTGGAAAATTTGTTAGCTCAGCAAGTGAGAGAAAACTTGATGTAGTTTCCCCCATTGATGGTACGTTGTTATCAACTGTACCTATGTCTACAGGGAAAGACCTGGATAATGCAGTGAAAGCAGCCAAAGCAGCATTTGCAGGATGGAGCAAAACACCCATTAAAGAAAGGGTGCAGGTTTTTTTTCGTTATAAGACCTTGTTGGAAAAAAACTTAAAAGAACTGGCAGAACTCTGCAGCGAAGAAAATGGGAAAACCTACGGAGAATCTGTTGCAGAAATAGAAAAATCCATAGAGCTCACTGAATTTGCATGTTCCCTGCCGCAATTGGTTACCGGGGAAGTGCTGGAAGTAAGCCGTGGCGTTGAATGCAGAACAGAACATGTGGCACTGGGAGTAGTGGCTTCCATCGTTCCGTTTAATTTTCCCAGTATGGTGCCTAACTGGACATTGCCCAATGCTATTGCCCTTGGTAATTGTATGATCATGAAACCATCTGAAAAAGTTCCTTTGAGTTGCGGACGACTGGCTGAATTATTAAAAGAAGCTGGTCTGCCCGATGGCGTTTTCAATGTGGTACACGGAGATGTTGAGATAGTAGAAGCGATTTGTGACCATCCGCAAATTGAAGCCGTTTCATTTGTAGGTTCAACAAAGGTTGCCAAAATAGTTTACCTGAGAGCAACGTCCCATTATAAAAGATGCCTTGCATTGGGTGGTGCAAAAAATCACCTGATGGTGTTGCCGGATGCAATACCGGGTATGACCGCACAAAATGTTGCCGCTTCCATGAGTGGCTGTGCCGGCCAGCGTTGCATGGCTGCCAGTGCAATGATCGGTGTTGGCAACGTAGACAGCATTATTGATAAGATATGTGAAGAAGCAAGAAAAATTATCCCCGGAGAGAATTTAGGAGCAGTTATCAGTAAAGAAAGCAAAGAAAAGATAGAAAGATATATTGGCGAAGCAGAAAGAGATGGAGCTAAGATATTAGTGGATGGCCGCAATACAAAAGTAAAAGGGAAAGAGAACGGTACATACGTTGGCCCGACGGTTATTGACTTTGTAAAACCAAACATGTCTGTAGCCACAGAAGAGATCTTTGGCCCGGTGATCTCCATTATGCGTACCAATACGGTTGATGAAGCACTGGCCATTGAAAATGCAAATCCTTATGGTAATGCCGCATCGGTATTTACGCAAAATGGTGCTATGGCACGTTATATAATTGACCATGCCAGTGCCGGGATGATCGGTGTTAACGTAGGTGTACCCGTGCCCCGTGAACCATTCTCTTTTGGCGGATGGAATGAAAGTAAATTTGGTGTAGGGGATATTACCGGAAAGAGTTCCATTGAATTCTGGACCAAATTGAAAAAGAGTACAACTAAATGGAATGCTGAGGCCGGCGTGAACTGGATGAGTTGATATGCCCTTGTCCCCGGGAAGGGAACTTAAATGGTATCATATAATTTATACTATAGATTCTTAAAATTTTAAGTTCGTACGAAAAAATTAAAATTATGTCAGAAATAAAAAGCGTTCTTAAATCACCAGAGTCTAAAAGCTCCCATTCAGAGGCGGGGGCGCAGATCATCCAGGATAATCTCGACTATACCTTATTCAGCTGGAGCAAACAAAAAGGCATTACACCCATCGCCGTAAAATATGCCGAGGGTGTTTACCTCTACGATTATGAGGATAAAAAGTACATCGACTTTTCATCCGGACTGATGAACGTCAACATCGGCCATGGCAACCAGCGCATCACAGAAGCTATTGTAAAGCAGATGAAGGAAGTGAGTTATGTTACGCCAAGCTGTGTAACAAAAGTGAGAGGTGAACTCGGAAAGAAGCTTGCGGAGATTTGCCCAGGTGATCTTAATAAAGCCTTCTTTACTTTATGCGGTGCCACTTCTATTGAAAATGCGATCAAGCTTGCGAGGCTTTATACAGGGAGGCACAAGATATTGAGCCGCTACCAGTCATACCACGGAGCTTCCATTGGTGCCATATCTGCAAGTGGTGATCCACGCAGGATCCCTGCTGATGCACAACAGGCACCTAACTTTGTTCATTTTGATCTGCCTTATTTATACCGCTGGGAATATGGTGAAGAAAACCTGTTAAAAGAATCTGCTGCCCAATTGGAAAGGATGATCGCTTATGAAGGGCCTGGAAATATTGCAGCAATATTGTTAGAAGGTGAATCGGGTTCTTCGGGTTGTTTGCAGTATCCAACAGGCTATTTAAAAGCTGTAAGAGAATTGTGTAATAAACATGGCATCCTTTTAATAATGGATGAGGTGATGAGTGGCTTTGGCCGCACGGGTAAGTGGTTTGGGTTTGAGCACCATGGCATCATACCGGATATGATCTGCATGGCGAAGGGATTAACCTGCGGTTATCTTCCATTCGGATGTTTGATGGTATCCGATAAGATCGCAGCAAAATATGACGATAACATGCTGGCGCTTGGACTTACCTACTCTGCACATCCCGTAAGCTGCGCAGCTGCATTAGAAACCCTGAAGATCTATGAAGATGATGGCTTAATAGAGAACGCAGCAGCAATGGGTAAGTATGTAACAGAGAAAGTAGAAGCGTTAAAACAAAAGCATCCGTCCATCGGTAATTTCAGAACCACAGGTTTGCTCGGCTGCATAGAACTGGTTAAGGACCGTGATACCAAAGAACCCATGGCCCCGTTCAATGCAAAACCGGATGAGATGGTTGTTATGAACAAAGTAGCAGCAAAAATAAAAGAGCTGGGTATGTACACATTTGTTCGCTGGAGTTATATATTTATTGCGCCGCCGCTTTGTGTTACAAAAGAACAGATCGATGAAGGGCTGGCAATAATAAGCGAGGCGATCAAAATAGCCGACGAAAATATTAGCTAAGAGGTTAAAAGAGAAAAGGGAGCAAGAAGCGTAGTGTTTTTCTCCTTCACCTAATTTTCTCTTAGCCGAAAATAATATGAACGAGAACCAAAACCTGACTGACCCTTCTCTCTACAATGAGGATCTTGCCCCCATTCCCCATAACAAGCGCAGTTGGGGAACCTGGAACTATGCAGCTTTATGGATAAGCATGAGCCTGTGCATTCCCACTTATATGCTCGCTAGTTCATTGATAGAAGGCGGTATGAACTGGTGGCAATCCATCCTTACCATCTTCATCGGTAACACGGTTGTATTGATACCAATGATATTGAATGGCCACGCAGGTGCCAAATACGGAATTCCTTTTCCTGTTTTTGCAAGGGCAAGTTTTGGAACAAAGGGGGCAAATATCCCTGCCATATTACGGGCCATAGTGGCTTGCGGCTGGTTTGGCATTCAAACCTGGATAGGTGGCTTTGCTTTATACCAGATGATGAAGCTTTGGATACCCGCACTGGCAACCATGCCACAGGTATTTCCTGATTCATTCGGATTGCAGACCGGGCCGGCGATCTGCTTTTTTCTTTTCTGGTTATTGAATATGTGGGTTGTTTACCTCGGTGTAGACAGTATAAAAAAATTATTGGTCTTCAAAGCTTTCTTTTTACCGTTTGCTGCATTGGCCTTATTATTCTGGGCCATCAATGCCGGCAATGGATTGGGGCCAATACTTGACCAGCCTTCCAAATTATCAGGCGCCGCCTTCTGGAATTATTTCTTTCCTGCCTTAACAGGAATGGTTGGCTTCTGGGCAACACTGTCTTTGAACATCCCTGATTTTACAAGATATGCAAAGAGCCAGAAGGCGCAGATCAACGGGCAGATAATCGGCCTGCCACCATCCATGACCTTGTTTGCTTTCATTGGCGTTGTAGTAACTTCTGCAACCTTTATCATTTACGGTGAAACCATCTGGGATCCTGTAGTGCTTGCCGGAAAATTTGAAAATAAATTGCTGGTGAGTATCGCGATGATCGCAGTTGCCATTTCTACCTTAGCAACAAACATTGCGGCAAATATTGTAAGCCCTGCAAATGATTTTTCTAACTTATCGCCGAAGAAAATAAATTTTAGAACGGGTGGATACATGACCGGCATCATCGGTATTTTGATCTTCCCATGGAAATTGATAGCAGATCCAAACGGATACATTTTTACCTGGCTCATTGCTTATTCAAGCCTGTTGGGGCCTGTGGGTGGCATCATGATCGCCGATTATTATTTTATCCGCAAACAGCAATTGAATGTTGATGAGTTGTATCAGCATAACGGCCGTTACGGTTTCAGCAATGGATTTAATACGACAGCCATCATCGCTTTACTGATCGGGATCGTACCCAATATTCCCGGGTTTTTGTTACAGGTAAAATTGGTTTCCGCCACTACTTTCCCGGGATGGATATCCGATCTTTATCATTATGCATGGTTTGTAGGGTTTTTTGTAAGCGGACTTATCTATATATTACTGATGAAGCCCCTCCAAACCTCCCCGGAGGGGAGGCTTTAGACCCTGAATTCCTGAGAAACTTTTGTGTTTTTAAATGTTTAATATTGATATAAATTTGAAATGCTTAGTTACAATTGTTTAATTAAATAACAAATTCCCGGCCTCCCTCTCCTGAAGGAGAGGGAGGCCGGGTGAGGTCAATATGAGTATACTCATTAAGAATGCCAACATCATCGGGGTCGCAGAAAATTTTAACGGCGATATCTTTATCCAGGGCGAAAGCATTGCAGCGATCGGAAAGAACCTTGACATTAAAGCCGACAAGACCATTGATGCAACAGGCCTGCTTGCCTTCCCCGGATGTATAGATCCACACGTTCATTTGGAAATGCCCTTTATGGGAACATTCTCCAGCGATAATTATGAAACAGGCACCCGTGCAGCATTACACGGTGGAACAACCACGGTGATAGATTTCATCTTACAAAAGCAGGGTCATTCTTTATACGATGCCTACAAAGAATGGAGTGGCCGTGCAAATGATAATTGTGTTGGAGATTACAGTTTCCACATGGCGGTTACAGACTTCAATGATAATACCTGTAAAGAAATTGTTGACCTGGTTGAACAAGAAGGCATCACTTCTTTCAAAATATTCATGGCTTATAAGGGTGCACTAATGATCGATGATAAGCAGATGGTGGGGCTGATGAATGAAGTAAAGGAACGTGGTGGAATGGTCACCGTTCATGCTACCAATGGCGACATGATCGATTTTCTAATTGCGAAGAACAAAGCAGAAGGAAACCTTGCACCAATTTATCATTACTTGTCTCAACCGGAAATAACAGAAGCAGAAGCATCAGAACGCTTTGCATCCATTGCAGGCTATACGGGTTGCCCCGGTTATATTGTGCACATGACCTGCGAAGGGGCATTGAATGCAGTGCGTAACAACAACAGCCACAATCAGAAAGTATTTGCAGAGACCTGTATTCAATATTTATTGCTGGACGCTTCTTTATACGAACAGAATTTTGAAGGCGCTAAATGGGTGATGAG
>DATHEH010000178.1:0-30582 GCA_035318685.1 Ferruginibacter sp. | reverse complement strand
CTTTGGTTTTACTGATAATATAACCGGCATTAACAACAAGATCATTTATTACAGGCTTAAAGTGATCGGTAAAGCAGGTGAAATTCAATACAGCAATGTATTGATCGTGAGAAGACCGGGTAACAAGACCATAGTTACACTTATGCCAAATCCTGCAAGCAGTTATGTGACCCTAAACATCTCTCTTGATAAAAATATGAGGGCAGTAGTTAGTATACTTGATAAGGTTGGAAAGAAGATATTGACCCAGAACGAGAACCTGATAAAGGGCGTTAACAACCTTACATTGGATCTTAACCGGTACAGCGAAGGTGTTTATGCAGTAGTAATTGAATCAGCGGATGAAAAGATCATTAAACAACTTATCATAGTGAGATAACATAAAAAAATAAACGAAACACTGCTGGTAAAACAGCGACCCTAACTCTAACTTTTGAATATCCAATTATGAAAAACCCAACCAGCAGAATTACACTGCTCTTAATCAGTGTAATATTTTTTCAAGCAGCTTTATTGGCCCAGCCGGTAAATGACAATTGCGCAAATGCAAAATTAATTAATACAGACTCTACCTGTGTTACCGGAACAAGCCGGCTTCTTGGCGAAACATTAACAGCAGCCACTAACCAGGTTTACACCCTTACCTCCACTTGCGGACAGTTAGCCACTGCAAGGGATATATGGTACAGGTTTGTTGCCAAGACCAGGAATCCTACTATTACTGTAAGCAACCCGGGTAGTGGCTGGGGAGGAATTGCTAACGTAAGGATCCAGATATTTGCAGGTACCTGCGGGCCAACTTCGTTCACTGAAGTAGCTTGTGCCAGTGGCGCAACGCTTACCCCGTCACTTACAAACCCACTGGCTGCGGGAAGCACTTATTATATAAGAATTCACAAAAACCTTACAACTGCACTTGGAATCAACCATACGTTTGATATTTGCGTCACCGATGTCTTTGCCCGCGGAAGCCGTATGAACGAGGTTTTTTCCCGAACCATATTATCGGCTGCAAATGTGATCGATTACCCATGGGAAGTTACTTATGGGAGGGATAATTTCCTCTGGATCACCGAATCAAAAGGGTATAGAGTTTACAGGATGAATCCTAATACCGGTGTAAAAACAACAGTATTGGACATCAGGCAGGGAAGTGTTTTTTTGCCTCTTGCTGATCGTACTTATAATTGCCAGTTCTCAAACGGAAGCGGTGCACAGGGTGGTCTTGCGGGATTGGCCTTGCATCCTAATTTCCTGGATGGCACGGCTAATGAAAAAAATTATGTTTATATCTCTTATATATATAGTTCGGATGGAGGTTCATCACCAAGTGGGGTATTTTTTACCAATCGCCTGGTAAGGTTTACTTATAATACCGGTACGGGCGTATTGGAATCACCAAGATTAATAGCAGCATTACCCGGCAGCAGCGATCACAATTCACAGCGAATGATCATTGCACCTACTAAAATAGGTGGACCGAAATATCTTTTTTATGCATCAGGCGATATGGGATCCGGCCAGTTTGGTAACAGGACCCGCCCCCAAAATGCGCAGGTTCGTACTAGTGTTGAGGGCAAGATCCTAAGGTTTAACCTTGATACGGTGGGCGGTGTTCCCTGGATACCTACCAACAACCCGATCTCCTCAACCAACCCTGTGTGGAGTATTGGTATGCGTAACAACCAGGGCCTTGCTTATGATACTACTTTAAACATATTATATGGTAGTTCTCACGGAGCTTACAGTGATGATGAGATAAATATCATTGATTCATTCCGGAACTATGGCCATCCTCACGTGATAGGCTATGCTGATGGCAATTATAACGGGAATATAAACCCGGGAACAAACACAAGTGTTTCGGCAGGAGCACCCTGGACTGATAACAGCGGCGCCTCAAGTTGTCCGCCCATTGGAAATGAAACAACCAGGGCGAACGCCATTAACGCGGCAGCTGCAACTACAGGAGCATACCATGGCCCGCTTTTTTCTGCTTATGCTACTCCCGCCGCAACCCTCCTTAATACATGGCAGACAAATCCTGGTAATGCAGGATGGTATTCAGAAGGCTGGTCAGGATTAGAGATTTATCAAAATAAAATGATTCCCGGGTGGAGTAAATCTTTGGTGGCTGCGGGTTTAAAGTGGGGAAGACTGATAAGGTTACCACTTTCATCAAACGGCACCAAAACCCTGCCAAGCAATCTTGATTCTGCTAATACTGCAGATACGATCACCTATTTCCAAAGTACAAACCGCTACAGGGACCTCGCATTTGCGCCCAATGGAAAAGATATCTTCCTGGTCATGGACAATAGCTCCGCTACTTCCGGACCCGGTGTTGGTAATCCTACTGTACCGGCTTGTCCGGGTTGTGTACTGAAATATTCTTTCCTGGGCTATAATGATGTGGGTGGATTTAGTGCAATACCCAAATCCATTAACGTTAGTAACGGAAATAGCGGATGTAATACGGCAACGACTGTAACCATTGATGGCTCCAACAATTTTTTATGGGTGCCCATAACCGGCCCTGATGGAAATATTGTGGCAGAAATAAATGCGATGGGGCAAAGTCTCGGGCCGGTGACCTCTTCTTATTATAAGAATACCGGATCGATCCGTGTTAATGGCGGTGTTCATTACCTCGACAGGAATATCACCATCACACCCACCATTACAAGCTTTGTAACCCCGGTTAAAGTAAGACTTTATATTTCCAAAGCAGAATTCGATCTGCTGGTCGCTGACCCGCAAGGTGCTGTTGGATCGATCAGCCAGCTAAAGGTGATCAAAAATAATGACGCCTGTGGGCCGTCAATTGCATCGGCTACTACTTTGTTGACACCTACCAACACTATCTTGGGTGATCTGCAACATGGCCCCAACGGTTATGTTTTGCAGGTAAATGTTTCAGGATTCTCTTCATTTTATTTCGCTGCCACTAATGCAACCCTGCCATTGAGCCTGATCACATTCACCGGTGCTTTGGAAAACAATACCACAACACTCCTCAAATGGAAAACGGAGAATGAAACCAATACATCCAGCTATGTCATTGAAAGAAGCAGTGACGGGCAGAATTTCGACCAGATCGGAACAGTTGCTGCAAATGGTAACACAACGTCTGAAGCCAACTACAACTATAGGGACCTTGATGTTGCGAACCAGCCTTCACTCACGGTGTTCTATAGGTTGAAGATGTTTGACAAAAATGGCGTGTACAGGTATTCAAATGTGGTTAAAGTTTCATTGCCGGGTATTCAAACTGATATGGTCATATCTCCAAACCCGGCGGTAACCGATGTGAAGGCAACCGTAACTTCTGCTGAAGAATGTGATGCGGAATGGCAGATAGTAGATGTTTCCGGAAGGGTGTTGTTGAAAAATTTCACCTTGCTTAAAAAAGGAAATAACGAGCTCAACATAAATATGAGTCAACTCGCATCAGGTTACTATTACCTTACAATTAAAGGTACATGCATTGATCTGAAGAAGAGTTTTCAAAAATTATAGATCATATCAAGCGTTCCACAAAAGATCTTTTGAGAGGCCCAACCCTCTCAAAAGATCCTGGTTCGCTTTTTTTATGCGGGTTCACTTACTAACCGACCTACTTACATGAAAAAACTTACACACGTTTTGATTATTGGCCTGCTGCTCCCTCAATTTACCTTTGCACAGGAAAACCCCATTACAGATTCTTCACAAACATTTAATGAAGTTGTTATAACGGCCTTTGAACAAAACAGGGCGACCAGTTGGGATCATTATAAGAAGTAATCACTCCTTAACGAATGATATAGATATAGGTCACATGGCCGTTTGAATTAAAGATTTTTTGAGTTTTAATTTTCATGTAATCCCTCCTCCGTTCCCGGAGGGGGTTTTTTTATCCTACTTTTGTTGTGATGTATACACATAAAAAATCACTGGGGCAGCATTTTTTAAAGGATGAGGCTGTTATTCAAAAGATCATTGCTGTTTTAAAGGAGGGATCTTTTTCCAGGTTGCTGGAAGTAGGCCCGGGTGCAGGGGCGCTTACCAAACATCTTATCCAGCTACCCGGCATTGATTTTAAAGCCGTGGAGTTAGACGAAGAAAAAGTGGATTATCTTTTTCAAAAATACCCGGCATTAAAGGACAAGGTCATTCACAAAAGTTTTTTGGATATTGAAAAGCCATTTGATGAGCCATTTACTGTTATTGGTAATTTTCCTTATAACATTTCAACACAGATCCTTTTTAAGATGTTGGACTGGAAGGAAGATGTGCCCTGTATGATCGGCATGTTCCAAAAGGAAGTGGCCCAACGGGCGGCATCAAAAGAGGGCAGTAAGGTATACGGCGTATTGAGTGTACTGGTACAGGCTTATTATGAAGTGGAATATTTATTTGATGTGGGTAATGAATGTTTTGACCCGCCACCCAAAGTGCAGAGCGGGGTCATCCGTTTAAAGAGAAAGGAACACCCTTTGAATTATAAAAGTGAAAGGGCATTCTGGGTATTGGTAAAAACAGCTTTTAACCAGCGCCGGAAGACCATGCGCAATGCGGTAAAGAGTTTGTTCCCTCCGGAGGTTTTGCAGCAGGAGATATTTTTAAAACGTGCAGAGCGGCTTAGTATCGATGATTTTGCCGCATTAACACACCTGATGCAATAAGTGAGGGGATATGCAGCACTTTTGGTATAAAAGCAATCTTTGATTCGTTCGCTTACTTTAAAAAAATAACAATGAAAAATTTCTTCTTCCCTGCTTTATTTATATCGTTGATCTTTATCGCAACATCATGTGAAACGCCAAGGTATATCTATAGTCCTTCAGCACATAACGTACCTGTGCTTACTAAAAAAGGAGACAGTAAGATAGGAGCTGTGTATTCTACTAATCTTACCGGCGAAGAAAAACGCGATGGAGAGCCTATAGATAACCGTACAAGGGGATTCGACCTACATGGTGCTGTAGCCATAACAGATAATTTTGCCATCCAGGCAAATCATTTTTATCGCTGGGAAAAAACAACAGGAGGCCCGGATACCATGACCATACGTTATAAAAGAAACCTTACAGAACTCGGGCTGGGATATTACCTGCCTGTAAATGATAAAAGAACTGTTTTCTTCCAGTTTTTTGCAGGGGCGGGATTAGGCAAATTCAGCTTTACGGATAAAGATAAGTTCGGGAGCAATTTCCACGAGGCCAATATTACCAAAGTTTACCTGCAGCCTGCCATGCTTTTCAGGAGTAAGGGCAGCTTTACCAGTTCTGTTTCTGTAAGGGCCAGCATTATAAATTACAGCAATATAAAAACAAGTTATAATGCCACCCGGTTAGACGAACACAATCTTGATCATTTAAATAGCCGCGGTAAAGTATTTTTTGAACCCGCATTCACGGGTAGCTTTGGTTTGAAAGGTTTGGCTGCCCTAAGATTTGAATTCCAGGGAGGTTTGTCTTTTTTGGCAGCAAGAACTTATGTTGATTACCGGTTTGTCAATTTTTCAGCAGGAACCTGGCTTGATATCGGGTCATTATTCAATAAAAACACGCAATAACCGCCATATCCCCGTTATTACTTTTTCCAGTCTTTAATTACTAATTTTACAATTCAGTTCTATGCCCATGCAACAGCATGAAGCAAAAAAATAGTTGCTTATATATTATGTCTTTTATACTTCAAAACAAAGTACGCATTGTAACAGCCGCTGCATTATTCGACGGGCATGATGCTGCTATTAATATCATGCGGCGCATCATGCAGGCCAAGGGTGCAGAGATCATCCATCTTGGGCATAACAGGAGCGTGGCCGAGATAGTGGAATGTGCCATTGAAGAAGATGTGCAGGGTATTGCCATTACCAGCTACCAGGGCGGGCATGTGGAGTTCTTCAAGTACATGAAAGACCTGCTAAATGAAAATGGCTGTGGGCATATAAAAATATTTGGCGGTGGTGGCGGAACGATTTTACCAACCGAGATAGACGAACTGCATAATTATGGCATCACCAGGATATATAGTCCTGATGACGGAAGGCATATGGGCCTCGAAGGAATGATCGAGGACGTAGTAAAGCAATGCGACACTCCAGCGGCCCCCTCTAAATCTCCCCCCACGGGGGAGACTTCGCACTCTGCTAACGGCAATGGGTTTTATGCTCTTGGGGAGTGGAAGGATGTAAAAAAAATTGCCCATGCTATTACTATGGCAGAAAATGGTGAAGATTACAAGTATCTTTTTAATGGGAAAGTGACTCACGAATATTTTGAAACTTCCGATAAGCTTTATTATAAATTGTTAAAGGAATTTGTTTTACATCATAGAGGTAAACCAACCGAAGCTGAAAATGCCTTGTGGCAATATTTAAGAGACAAGCAGGTTGAGGGAATAAAATTCAGAAGGCAGCACATTATCGATAAATATATTGCTGATTTTGTTGCATTAGAAAATAAATTGATTATTGAAGTTGATGGTTTAATACATCAATTACCTGAGAATAAAGAAAGTGACAAACAACGGACTGAGAGATTGAATGAGTTGGGCTTTTCTGTTATGAGATTTACAAATGACGAAGTGCTGCATAATATTGATACTGTTACTGCTAACATAAAAGAAAAGTGGCAACAAATTTCAGGGTCTAAAGTCTCCCCCGTGGGGGGAGATTTAGAGGGGGCCGTGACAATCCCCGTGCTGGGCATAACCGGAACAGGGGGCGCAGGCAAAAGTAGTGTTACGGATGAGATCGTCCGCCGCTTTTTAAATGCTTATGCCGATAAGACCATCGCCGTAATATCTGTTGACCCATCAAAGAAAAAAACAGGCGGCGCATTGCTTGGCGACAGGATAAGAATGAATTCCATTTCTTCTCCCCGTGCCTACATGCGCAGCCTTGCAACAAGGGAAAGCGATAAGGCATTGAGTGAATACGTGCAGGAGGCAATTGACATCTGCAAGTCAGCAGCCTATGATTTTATTATTTTGGAAAGTGCCGGCGTTGGGCAAAGCGATGCTTCTATTTTAGATTATGTAGACATCAGTATGTATGTTATGACGCCGGAATATGGCGCTGCATCGCAACTGGAGAAAATAAATATGCTTGACTATGCGGATGTGGTTTGCGTGAATAAATTTGATAAGGCAGGAGCACTGGATGCACTGCATGACGTACGCAAGCAATACAAACGCAACCATACATTATGGACTGCAAAGGATGAGGAACTTCCGGTTGTTGGTACTATTGCTGCGCAATTCAATGACGCAGGCGTAAATGAACTCTTTGAGCGGCTGATGGAAAAAACGGCGGAGAAGACCGGTGTTAAATTTCATGGAGAGATAGCCCACCACGCACATACAAAGAATACTTTCAGCCAGGCTACGATCATTCCGCCCAAAAGAGTAAGATACCTTGCAGAGATCGCCGAGACCATTTCTTCCTATGATAGCTGGGTCATTGAACAGTCAACGATCGCATCGAGGCTTTACCAGTTTAACGGCACCCTGGCAGCGGCTTCAGCCCTGTCAGCGGTTGTAAAAGAAGAGTTGAATAAAATAAAAGGCTCCTTTGAAGAGCAACTACACCCTGAATGTAAAAAATTACTCGATACCTGGCCTGCAACCCTTGACCGTTACAAAAAGGAATTCTATGAATTTAAGGTAAGGGATAAAATAATAAAGCAACCGCTTACTTATAAAAGCTTGTCAGGAACAACAATCTCAAAAGTTATATTACCAGGGTATAAAGACTGGGGTGATATTTTAAAGTGGCAATTACAGGAAAATGTGCCGGGAGAATTTCCTTTTACCGCAGGCGTATTCCCTTTAAAAAGGGAAGGGGAAGATCCAACACGCATGTTTGCCGGGGAAGGCGGGCCTGAAAGAACGAACAGGCGTTTTCACTACGTGAGCCTGGGCCAGCCCGCAAAGCGCCTCAGTACTGCGTTTGACAGCGTGACATTGTATGGTGAAGACCCGGATCACCGCCCGGATATATATGGTAAGGTGGGTAACAGCGGCGTAAGTATCGCAACAGTAGATGATGCGAAAAAATTATACAGCGGTTTCGATCTTTGTGATCCCAAGACCTCGGTGAGTATGACCATCAATGGTCCTGCCCCAATGTTGCTTGCATTTTTTATGAATGCTGCCATTGACCAGCAATGCGAAAAATATATCCTTGAAAATAACCTGAAAGAAGAAGTAAATAAAAAGATAGAAGCTAAATACCCGGTGGAAAGTTTGCCAAAATACATTGGCGTTGATGAGAAAGAGATCCTCCCGGTAAAAGGTGAGTTGCAGGGAGCTTTACCCCAGGGAAATGATGGACTGGGCTTGCGCCTGCTTGGATTAAGCGGGCAGGATGTGTTGCCCAAAGAGATCTATGAAGAAATAAAAGCAAAAGCACTGGCAACGGTAAGAGGAACGGTACAGGCAGATATTTTAAAAGAAGACCAGGCCCAGAACACCTGTATATTTTCTACGGAGTTTGCCTTAAAGCTGATGGGAGATGTGCAGGAATATTTCATTAACAACCAGGTGCAGAATTTTTACAGTGTGAGCATCAGTGGTTATCATATTGCAGAAGCCGGCGCAAATCCTATAACTCAATTGGCTTTTACATTGGCCAATGGTTTCACTTACGTGGAATATTACCTGAGCCGGGGAATGAACATCGATGATTTTGCGCCCAACCTTTCTTTCTTCTTCAGTAATGGAATGGATCCCGAATATAGCGTGATCGGCAGGGTAGCCAGGAGAATATGGGCCAAAGCGATGAAGAATAAATACAAAGCCAACAGCCGTTCACAAAAATTAAAATACCATATTCAAACTTCGGGACGCTCACTGCATGCCCAGGAGATCGACTTCAATGATATCCGCACAACATTACAGGCATTGTATGCCATTTATGATAATTGCAATTCTTTGCACACTAACGCATACGATGAGGCCATTACCACACCCACCGAAGAAAGCGTGCGCAGGGCCATGGCCATACAGCTTATCATCAACCGTGAGCTGGGAACTGCTAAAAATGAGAACCCGAACCAGGGGGCTTTCTTAATTGAGGAATTAACCGGCATCGTGGAAGAGGCAGTGATGGCTGAGTTTCATCGATTGACGGAAAGAGGTGGTGTGCTCGGCGCTATGGAACGCATGTACCAGCGCAATAAGATACAGGAAGAAAGCCTGTACTACGAAACTTTAAAGCACACCGGTGAATATCCTATTGTTGGTGTAAATACTTTTTTAAATAAGAAAGGAAGCCCTACCATTTTGCCCACAGAAGTAATACGTTCCACTACAGCGGAAAAAGAGTTCCAGATAAAAACTTTGCAGGCCTTTCATAAACGCCATGCAGATAAAAGTGCCGGAATGCTGAAAAGGCTTCAACAGGCTGCTGTTAATAATGAGAATCTTTTTGCTGAGCTGATGGAAACGGTGAAATATTGTTCACTCGGCCAGATCACCAATGCCCTGTATGCAGTAGGAGGGCAGTACCGGAGGAATATGTAAGCATCTTTCTTAACCGAATGAGATCAATATTTTGAATAAAGTTAAAGCCAACCCGACGGGTTGGCTTTAATAGTATAAATAATACAGCAGATCTGAATTATTACCTGCCGATAGGTATTACCAGAGAAAGTTTATATTGCGTGGTTCCTGTGGCATAGCTGTTTTGAAACCCGGGGATCTTAATACGATCAGTTGATGTTTTCAATTTCACTTTCCTGGCTTCACGCCTCAGGTCATCTGCCTTGTTGCTAAAGGCAATACTGCTTATTGCTACGCCCAATCCAACCAAAGCTGCTGCGGCTCCCACAACAATTTCAGTGTTGTGTTTTTTTGTTTCGTATCCTATAAAGTTGCCATTTGAATCAAAAATGGGGTCCTCATCACCCATTTCCTTTTGTACCAGGCCATATATTAAAGTGCCGATCCCGCCAGCTGCTATTACCGGGCCGGTAGAAACCATTATAATACTTGTAGTTCTTGCCCTGCGGGATCTTTTCATCAATTCATCATAAGATTGTGCATCAGCGTTTTGAGCGAAAGCAGGCAAAGTGAAAAATAACAGTGCCAGGAACGAAAAGAAAATTCTCATTTTTATGTTTTTATTTTAGTAAAGGACGAAGATAAATGAAAATCTTATTTCAATGGTATGGGAGGCGGATTTAAATAACCCGGGCGGTCATTTCAGTTCTTCACATATGTATCCCGCATTACAAACAATATCTTTTACTTCAGCAGCCGGGATGTTCTCTGCAACAACCCTTAATATCTTATCGCAGTCATGCAGGTCAACATTCCATTGTATTATCCGGGGATGGACATTTAATGAGGGTTCCACATTACTGATGTGGTGGGTATCTGTGAGGTTTGTTTTAAAGACAAGTATTTCCATGCAATAAGTTTTGGCGGTAAAGTAAGTGATCTATTCTGGTGTCATTGTTTTGGGATCTTCTGTTTTATCATACCTGCCCCACCTGCTTCCGCAACGGTTCTTCCACTCAGATTTAAATTTTTCTCTTTCTTCGGGATTCATGCCTCCCAGTTTTTGTTTCATTTCTATCCACTTCTGCCTGCCCTGCTCCCTGCCGTGGTGCCGGCCTCCAAAGCCACCGAATAGTATTTTACTTAATAATAAAATACCCAGGGCCTGCCAGAATGTTATGGACCTTACACCGATCACCTCGGGTAAAATAGCATTCCATAAGCTCATTACCAGCAGGCCAAATAATGGTACTGCGACAATAAAGAGCAAAAAGAACATGCCTCCTCTTTTCATACGTGATCTTTTCATTGTTTTTATTTTAATAGTTTAATAATTCGTCTTTCATTACACGTAACCGTTCTCTCAGGTGCAGAACCGCATACCGTTTCCTGCTGATCAGCGTTGCCACACTTTCTCCTGTTTGCAGGGCTATATCCTTAAATGGGATACCGTCGATCTCATTTTGAAGGAATACCTCACGCTGGGCCGCGGGTAATTCGTCAAGCGCTTCCTGTAGCTCTTCCCAGAAAATATTGCGGAGATATTCTGTTTCCGGGGTTGAATCAGCGGGCAACAGCATTTCTTTCCAGTCAAAATTATCATCTTCAGTTGTGGCGGCGTTCAATACATCATCGGCCAATGGAAGCTTATGTTTACGGTAATTGTCGATTATTTTGTTACGGGCAACCTTGTACAACCAGCTGGTAGCCTGTTCTATGGGTTCGGTATTGCCCGCAAACTGGTAAAACACCTCCTGGAGGATATCTTCGGCATCTTCTGTACTGGAGACCCTTTGCTTGATAAAACCAAACAGCCGGTTACTGATCGACTTGATCGTGTTGGTAATATTTTTATTGCGGTCAGCAGCCATTTGTATTGGTATCGTCACAGCGTCGTCCATGTATTTAAAGGAGACGAATGACCGGTAAAGATGTTTTAAAGAAGAAAAAAAATTTTAAGGTACTATTTCCTCACGGAAAGAAACGCCGGATCAGCTATTAATAAGCAAAGTCCAGTACCGTATTTGTGCGGTATTTGGCATGGGGCTTTATGGATACGCCGATCCTGGTGTAATCACCCAGGCATATATAACGATGGCCCAATGAGGGTACATCCTTATCGATCAGGAGTGAAAGTACGATCTCCAGGGGATCGGCATTGCCATAATCGCAGCACTCACCGAAATAATGTTTTTTTGTTGTGCAATCCTTGCTTTTCCTTTCATGCCCGATATAGCCGGAAGTACCGGATGTGGAAGCATGGCATTCGGCGCTAACGTAACACGCATTATCCGGCTTTAATATCGCCTTGGGCACCATCCTCGTCAGATCTGTAACCAGTGATTTATAATAATACGCATCATTTAACAGGTAATCCTTTCCTGATGCAGCAGGATATTTTTTCAGAACGGTATTGGCAAATAATTTAGGATTGGAACGAATGAGATTAAGAATATAAATAACCTCTTTTTCAGCCTTACCCATATAGCCGGCATTAACAGCGGTATTGCATTCTATATATTTTACATCATTCCATTCATTACTGTAAGAAGCAAGTGGAGAAACGGACATAGCAGCCATACTGCCATTTTGAGAAAAAACGGCAACTGACCATAATAAAAAAATGAGGGAAAATAGATATTTCATTCCGGGATAGCTGTTCTTACGGCAAGCTGCAATTTTTATGGTAAATAATAAAATTACAGCCTGTTATTTACGAAAGGATTAACAATCGGGTTCAGTAGGTGTTCGTCATATCCTCATCAACACATATAATATAGTCAGCCTTACCCTTATTTTCGACAAGTAATTTTTTTATGTCTTTTTGTGAAACGGTGGTAATGGTGGCATAAGCAAGTTCAGGCCTTTTCCTTTTTAAATACCAATTGATCCCATCATAATGCTCAGAGTGAAAAGCGCCGTTATAATGTATGAAGAGAGAACCAGGCTTAAAATGCTTAAGGATGAAATAAGCCATGGTAGCGTCTTTACTGGCCTGTGCCTTGGGCATATTGGGGCTGCCATGCCCTGCCATCATATCTAACATTTTAACATAGCCTGGTAATTGTGCCTCATAGTCCATGGGTAAGGGTGCCATCCAGGTTTTTTCCAAAGCCGGCAAGGTATCCAGCGCCTCGAACCCTTTTTTTGAAACGAGTGAGGCGTACCTGCGTGGGATATTGGTAGCTATAAATGGCGCTTTCTTTTCTTTTGCAAAATTTACAATAGGAGCATAGTCCGTTTTATAATTGTTCCAAAGCCTTGCTGCAGAATCAAGGCCTTTTGCGCTTATTTTACCGGAAAGATAATCGTTCAATGCCTGTTGGTTATCGGCTTCAAACATTTCGGCACCAAAGACCAGTTCCCTTTTTTCACTCAGGTCTTTGGCAACGGCTAATTCCAGCCAGTGGGAAATGGCATTGTTATGGAATTCACCAAATAACACGATATCTTTTTTGGCCAGATGCTTTATCATTTTTTTATAGGAGACTTTTTTGCCCTTTGCATTGTATAAAATATAGGCGTGTTTCTGCTGGGCAAAAATTGTAGTAATCATAAAAAGCAACAGAATTACTAATGCACATCTTTTCATATGAAGATATTGAACCGGAAAGATAAAAAGAATGAAGGAGAACAAGGTTCTTAAAAATAAAATGCCCCCTGGTTGAGGGGGGTATTTTATTAACGAGGTTGAATTACTGTTTTAAATTTTGCCTGTACGAGGAGAACCAGGTGATCTTTCCTTTCATTAAGCCGTTCACATCTGCATAATTAGCAGAATCAACACGCCCGGATTTATAGGTATCTATCTCTTTATACCATACGGTAACATAATCAACGCTGTCTTTGAGGGAATGGCTTTTTACCCAGGCATCCATAGTGATCACCACAGAACTCATACTGTCCCTTGAACCTTGCCAGCGGGGCATTAACGAGTCAGCTAGTCCACTGAATTTGAAACCATCAGATCCGTCAACCACCATACTGTCGCCCATGGTGGATCGCAGTGCCTTCATGTCGGCTGCTTCCCAGTGTTTGTAGCTATTAAGAACAAGCAACACCAATGAATCGGATACATTATTGTTAAAATCAGCTGAATAGCCGGGTTCATAAGGCATTTTGATGGTGCTGCCGGAACTGGTGCTGGTCTTTGTTTCGCTGTTATTGTTGCAGGCCATAAGCATCATGGCCAGGCAATAAAAACTAAAAATGATCTTCTTCATGTGTAATGTTGTTTTGGTTACAAAAATTAAGTGGGGGTAGGGGAAGTTTGTAAAGTAGAGATAAAAAATAAGAATTGCAACAGGAATAACAGGCGGAAGAAGCTGGTATCGGCAGGAATTGCTAAACGGCCCTAATTTTACTAACTTTCAGTCCTTAAAATAAGCCATGAGATATATAACGATCAGTTGTTTTTTATTTTTTTTAATACTAACCAATGGTTGCAGTACGAATAAATATGCTGCTGCCAACAAGAGTTATAAAAAGCAGGCAAGATCTTTTGCCAATGAGCTGAAAAAGCAACCGGCAAATATTGACAGCACCAATGCGGCAGCATCCTGGGTGGGCACTACCAATTTTGGAATGCGCAAACCAAACTTTGTCATTATACACCACACAGCACAAAACAGTTGCGGGCAAACACTCACTACTTTTACATTGACACGTACCCAGGTAAGCGCTCATTATGTGATATGTAAAGACGGAACGGTTCAGCACATGCTGCATGATTACCTCAGGGCCTGGCACGCGGGTAGTGGTAAATGGGGTAATGTAACGGATATTAATTCTTCATCGATAGGAATTGAACTGGATAACAACGGGTTTGAGCCTTTCACCGAAGCGCAGATAAATAACCTGTTGGTAGTTTTAAAAGCATTGAAGAAAAACCACAATATCCCCGCAGCAAATTTTATCGGTCATTCCGATATTGCCCCAACCCGGAAAGTTGATCCCAACAGGTTCTTTCCATGGGAGCAGCTGGCACAAAATGGTTTTGGCAACTGGTACGACACCCTTAATACAAAAGTTCCGGAAAATTTCAATACCGTGCAATCCTTACGCATCATAGGTTACGACATAAGAGATTCCATTGCTGCTATCAAAGCTTTTAAATTACATTTTGTGCAAAAGGATAGTATACCGGTAATCAATGAAGCGGATAAAAAGATCATTTACGAGTTGTCAAAAAAATATTAAGCACTCCCCGGTTTAAAATACTTTCCAACCACAGGCAGCTTTGCCAGTTCTTTGGCTTCTACCCTGGCAACGAACCAGGTAAAGAAAATGAACAGGACCATACCTGCACTTATTGAAAAAGCCAGGGATGAAGAAACAAATTTTACCAGCCCGAGGTGCAATAAATAAATGAATACAACAAGGGTAAGATAGGCAACCAGTTTCTTGACAGCATATGGCACCGCATAGAACTTCTGCCCTAATACATAACTGCACAGCATCATAAATAAATAACAGCTGAAGGTTGCAATAGCAGCGCCGGTATAATGCAATATGGGAATGAGCAGGATATTTAACCCGATGGTAATGGCCGCGCCGGCAATTGTAATTACAGCGCCATACATATTTTTATTGGTGAGCTTATACCACACACTCAGGTTGTAATAAATGCCCAGGAAAATATTTCCGAGCGCAAGTAAAGGCACTACCTCCATACCCTCGGCCCAGCGGGGGTTTGCAAAGGTTATGAATATCCAGCGGAAGACATCTAAAAATAAGCCGATGAATAAGAACATAAAACAGCAGGCTATTACAAAGAATTTCATCACACGGGCATAAGTTCTTTGCGCATTTTCATTTTTACTTTGGTTAAAGAAGAAAGGTTCTGCTGCCATGCGAAATGCCTGGATCATGATCGTGATGAGCAATGCAATGCGGAAGATGTTGGCAAAAATGCCAAGTTCATGATCGGCCTGTTGTTGTGGCAGGTCCACCACATGCCGGTAGATCAAACGACTGAGTACGTCATTGATCATTCCGCCCAGCCCTACGATGATCAAAGGAGCGCTGTAACGCATCACCTGCTTCCATAAAACGGGGTCAAATTGAAAACGCACCTGTTTGATCTCTTTGAACAGGACCAGTAAAGTAAATAAGCTGCCGCAGAGGTTGCCGAGCAGGTAGTAACCTATACCCATATCCTTATCATAAATGTGGCGGAGGAAACTATCCGGGTTCGATCTTAAGATACCGGGGATAACGCCAATGAAAAGAATTACAACAAGAACATTTATTAATATGCCCGCCAGTCTCGCAAAAGCATATCGCCTGGGCCGGTTCTCCTGGCGCAGTTTGGCAAAGGGTAAAGTATTTAAATTATCGATGGCGATGATGGCGATCATCCAGATTATATAGTCAGGATGGTTGTTAAGATCTGCAGCAATAACAAGGGAATCTTTGCAGAGCAATAGAATGATGGTAAAAAATATACTGCTGAATAAAAGCGAAAGCGACAGGGTGTTGTAGAGTTTTTCCTTATCATGGGTTTGGGAAAACCGGAAATAGGCAGTCTCCAAACCATAAGCATACAATACGTTTAAAAAGGGTATGATCGTATAAACCTGTACAAGGTCGGCGGTCTTTTCGGGCAATGCAACAAAGAAGGGCAATGCCATATTCATCAAATAACCCAGGAAGCGGCTGGCAATGGTGGGTATGCCATACCATAAAGTCTGACCCGCTAATTTTTTAATGCCGCTCAACTATATTTTTGATTTAGGTTCAAATTTACCTTTATAATTTTAATTAATCTTTCAAATTATCGGGCAATGGTCTGGTAACAAAATCTATCTTTGATCTAAATAGTATGCCATGAAGTATTTATCAATCCTGGTTTTTTCCTTTGTTTCCTGCATTACAATAAATGCCCAGTCACGCATTAACAGCATAGCGTACCAAAAGATAAACAGGGATGCTATTGTAAATGACATACCCTTCCCTGAAAGTGTTACTGGTAAAGCAATACAGGATACGCTGGAAAAACTTGGCTATAAAGGAAAAGAGAGTAAAGGTTTTACGGTTTATAAAGGGGTAAAGTTATCTGCACTTGGCAGTGATGCATATGATCTTTATTTTATGGTAGACAGGAAAAGTAAAAAGGAAAAAGAACTTTCGGTGGTGACGATGATGATATCGAAAGGGTTTGATGATTTTGTCACCGAAAAATCAGATGCTGATCTTATGCGCAGGGCAAAGACATACCTTGATAGCCTGCGTAATGCGGTAGCGGTCTATGATCTCGGCCAGCAGGTAATAGAGCAGGATGATGTGGTTAAGAAAAATGAAAAGAAAGCAAGCGGCCTGGTCGCTGATGCAGAAGATCTTCAAAAAAGGAAGAAGAAACTTGAGGCCGAGATAGAACAGAATATCAAAGACCAGGAAAACCAGCAGAAAGAACTGGAAAAGCAAAAACAAATACTGGGCACATTAAAGTCGAAAGGACAGAAATAATCCGGTACTACCGGGCAAAACGCGGGTTGCGGGTCATGCTGGTATCTGTAAGTGTATTTAAAAAATAGATCAGGTTATTTTTTTCGTAATTGGTAATAGCGATCCTGTTCAGCAGTAAGGTATCCAAAGTAGGTTGCGTAGTTACAATGCCCGTACGGTAATGATCGATAGCCGCACCCAATGAATAGAAACGCCCGTCATGCATGTAAGGAAAGGTAAGCATGATATTGCGCAGGCTGGGCACCTTAAATTTCAAAGAATCTTTTTTGTTGTTCGTGATCCTCATTCTCCCGAAATCCTTTAAAAAAGGATTGAGCGCCATCCCGTTATTCCTGAAAGAATTATCTGTGAACAGCGGCTCTTTATGGCAAGCTGCACATTTTGCTTTGAACAGCATATAGCCTTTTTGTTCGTATGGCGTAAAGCTTGCTTCCCCCCTTTGTACCTTGTCGTATTTAGAATTGGAGGAAACAATGGAACCGGTGAATTGCGCAAGGGCTTTCAGCATGCGTTGGCTGTTGATCTCCGTAGTACCGAAGGCGGCTTTAAAGAGCTTAGGATAAACTGTGTCCTTTTTCAGCTTGCGTAATATGCTGTCAAGATTTTCTGCCATCTCATTTTCCGCGGTGAGGGGTGCAAGTGGCTGCACCTCGATATGATTTATAGCCCCATCCCAATGGTATTTTGTCATCCATGCAAGGTTGAACAGCGGGGGCGCATTGCGTGTAGTAAGCGTGTTATTGAAGCCGTGGCTGAAATCATGATCATAAGTAGCAAATGCCCCAAACTGCTGGTGACAACTGGCACATGGGAAATTACCATCCTTACTCAACCTGCCATCATAAAATAGTTTTTTACCCAACTGGAAACCCTGTTCGGTAAGGCGGTTATTGGTAAAAATATTGCCCGGTGGTTTTGGCCATCCTTCCGGAATTTTGAATTCAAGGTAATCAGGGCCATGGAGAAGGGTTGCTGATCTTTTACCTGCTCCCAGCAACAGCACAAAGACCAGCACACATGAACACAGTAATATGATAACCCTCAGTTTCAATCTAATTATTTATGATGTGCTTAATGCTGAACATCTTGCTGTAATTATCAGCAATTTGTTTTGCCAGTGATCCTGCTGTGGTGCAAAGCGCATTATTCGCTATCTTAAGATCATTGGGATCCTTCCACCATTTGTCAAGATCTGCTTCAATTATTATTTCACTGGTTTTGCCTTCCCTTATTTCCAGTGCCTGGCCGGCAGGAAAATTAAGTTTTAGTTTTTTTAAAACGTTATCAGTTCCCAAAAAACCGCCAATATGGTATTCTATTTTATTATTTACTATTGATGAGCTTGCTGAGTTGCCTTCCATCTTTGCCATAACATAGCCCGTGTTCCAGGTCCAGAACATATCGTTCAACGGATCGAGCGCACCCGTTTGTGCGCCACTAACATTCATTATGCTGTCTACACCCAACATGAACAAAAGAGAATGGTAAGTATTCACGTTTGCATAGAAGCTAAAGCTGAGTGATCCGGGTTTGCTTTCATCAATTAAATGATAACTTTCTTTTTCTGTTAAGATACCATCCGGGAAAGCAACAGCAATATTGCTGATATAGTATTTGAATTTTGAAACGGTATATTGTTCAGCAAAGGGATTTGTATACCTGCCTTCATGTAGCTGAAGCGGGGTTCCTTTAACGGTATTTATAAAAGTGATCTTTAAAGTACCCGTCTGTTCCTTTACTGTATTTGTGCTTTGGAAACTGCTGTTAACAAAAGCAATTGTTAGAAAAATAGGGAGCAGGAGCGGTCTGTTTTTCATAAAAATTTTTTACCAGATATCACGACTAACTTTTTTGCGGAAGTCTTTCAGCTTGCCTACTTTCTTTTTTACTTCTATCCTTTTTTCCTTTGCTGCTTTACTGGGTTTTGTTGCTTTCCTGGGTTTGGGTTTTATGAGGGCTTTGGCGACCAAAAGATTCATTTTCCTTATCACCTGCTGCTTATTGCCCAGTTGCGACCTTTCTGTTTGACTTTTTACCAGCAGGAACCCGTCAGCATTTATCTTGTTCGTCAACTTTTCAAGCAAGCTGTTTTTCTGTTCGCCGGTAAATAATTCGGAGGTTTCAATATGCCAGTACCCCTCAACCATTGTTTCAACTTTGTTCACGTTCTGGCCGCCTTTTCCGCCACTCCGGGCCGTTTTAAATTTTATCTCGTCAGATATGTCCGTCATCTTGTCAAATTTAAGTATAAAATGTACGAATTTGCAGCCTTATACGTTTTATTTGGGTCTTATATTTCGGTAATAACGTTTTTTTACACATTTTTGCACGAAACCAACAGAGAGGGATGATTGAAAGTATTTACCATTCATTAGCGGAGCGAAAAAGACAGTCCAAAAAATCATTTGCAGTATTGATCGACCCTGACAAGGTGAACGATACAAATATGGAGCAACTGATCGGGTTGGCAGTGAATGCCAAAGTAGATTATTTCCTGGTGGGCGGAAGTCTTGTCATTTCCAATTACTTAGATGAATGCGTACAATTCATAAAGCGCAATTGTTCTATTCCCGTTATACTCTTTCCCGGAAGTCCTAACCAGGTAAGTAAATATGCTGATGCTTTATTATACCTTTCGCTGATAAGTGGACGCAATGCAGACCTGTTGATCGGGCAACACGTTATTTCCGCACCCGTAGTTAAACAAAGCGGGCTCGAAATATTACCTACCGGTTATATGGTCATCGACGGTGGTGCACCAACTACGGTCTCTTATATCTCCAATGCTACACCGATCCCTGCAGATAAAAATGAGATAGCTGTTTGCACAGCCATGGCCGGCGAAATGCTGGGTATGAAACTGATCTATATGGATGCGGGCAGCGGCGCCAAGCGTGCCATTAGTGAAGATATGATCGCAAAGGTTGCCGCTGTTATAGAAGTCCCACTCATTATTGGCGGTGGCATCATTGAACCCGAAAAAGCTTATCTCAACTGCAAGGCCGGGGCCGATGTTATCGTTGTTGGTAATGCCATTGAAAAAGATCCTGCACTTATAAAAGAAATGGCGGCTGCAGTACATAGTGCCCCGGTGAGGGTTTAAATTCATTGCGGGGCCATTCCGATAGCCATCGGGAAAGCAAACTCCGGAATTATTCTCATAATTTGTACCTGGCGAAACTGGTTTACCAGGCTTCATACGCACATATTCCCCGTCCATAATATAAAATACCAGGTTACCACCCCTCCGCTGAAACCGTTGCCGTTCTTCCTGTCATAGTATTAGCGCTTTAATAGTTGATATAATGCCCCCGCATGTATGCCAAAGCTATGGCAGACTCCGGTTAAACAGTACTATGACTGTAGTTATTACCACACTAAACATATAGTAAAAACACAGTATTAACACATAATCTGTATAAATGATGTGGTAATAGTGTGGTAATGATGTGTAAATACACTAAGCATAACCTCTGTCTTATAGGAGTCAGGGTAGTGTAAAAGGTACTATGCAGCCAGGTTAACCGGTGATCAGCAGCAATAAACTGGCAGCCGGTTATTATCGGGTTGCCAGCCGTTATAACCGAAAAATTTCCTTTTTTGGATTTACAGGTAAAGCGTGAAAGTGTACTAATCAAAACGACAAGTTGTTTTTTATCATTAGACTTTAAAGTTTAAGAATTTGTCGGGGGCCGCCGCAGTTTGGGTACCTGCCTGCCTGCCGGCAGGTTTGTAGCTGTGTCCGCCCGGTGACGATGCAACAACGAATACGAAAATTTGATGAGAACGAAAAGACAACTTGTAAGCCGTAGCTTCAGCGAAGGCTTATTGTTAAACGGTCATTACCCATAGCCGATGATTGGTAGTGATATGATGTTGAAGTTACCTGGTTATCCCAAATTGCGGCAAACCCATGTTGCCTGCAGTGCATGTGAAGACTATGCTATTTCAATGAAAGGGTAAATTATCATAAATAAATCTTTCTAATTCTTTTTATTCCGGTACCATACAAAATAGAATTTTTACAAAATATTCCATATCGGGCTGCGAATGCTGCATTAAAAGCAGGGCCATTATCTCCGTTATAAAACTGTGGACCAATACTCCATTTACAAAAAGAAGTATTATTAATAGTGCCATAGCCACCATATTTAAATATTTGCCCTGAAGTGTTAACTTTAAATATTACACCACCTGTCCCAGAGCTTATATAAAGGTTTCCTGTAGCATCATCTATTGTAATATCGTAAACACTAATTTTTACAGAAGTTGCCAATACTCCGTCAGTAAAATAATAGTTTTCACTTTGAAAATGAAACATACCAACAACTGTAGATATTATTCCATTTGAATTTACCTTCCTAATAACATTGTTTCCATTATCAGCGATATATAGGTTTCCTTGTTGGTCTATCGTTATGCCAGACGGAGTATTGAGCTTTGCCATAGTTGCCAACCCACCGTCCCCACTATAACCTACAACTCCAGTACCTGCAACTGTAGTTACAATACCGGTTACAATATTTATTTTACAAACCCTGCTGCCGGTAATATTGCCAGAAATAAAATATAAATTACCCGACTGGTCCGTTGCTAAATCCCGTGGAGCACAAATCTCTGCAAGTATTGCTAAGCCTCCCTCTCCCGAATATGCCCCACCTTGTGCAATTCCTGCAAAAGTTGAAATAATTCCACTATTATTTACCATCCTGATTCTTCTGTTTCCTGCATCAGAAATGTAAATATTTCCATTTGCATCTTTAACTACAGCATTTGGGCCATTTAATTGTGCATTAATCGCTAATCCTCCATCTCCCGAAAAGCCATCTGTGTGATTTCCTGCGATGGTGCTTATAATACCTGTTGAATTAACTTTTCGTACTGAACTGGTACTGGTACAGGTAATGTAAGCGTTCTGTTGAGCATCCATATAAAAATTGGTTACATCACTCAGGGAAGCGTTTACTGCCTGACCTCCATCACCTAAAACAAATTGACCATTTGAAACATAATTACCGGCAAAAGTTTTTATTAAGCTATTGCTTTCATTTGGCCATTGATAGGCATAGGAAGAACTATCCGCAGGGTTTTGTAATTTTTCCCAAGTTTGTGATACAGAAAATACAGTGGAACCGGCTCCGTATGCATAAGTTATTTTAATAGTAGTTGAGTTTAATATTTTTCCTCTCACAGAAGAGTTTGGCCATATAAGGCTATCATTCAAACTATGAAATACATCTGCAACATAATTTGCTCCCCACCAAGTACCAGGTATTCTTGTATTTTGATAAAATGATAGGGAAGAGTCACCAAATGCAACAATACGACCAGTAAAAGTTAAGGAATTTGAATCTGCATTATTGTTAAAGTCCTTTTCTTTTTCAGTTACTTTATAATACCCGTTTAAATAGCTATAAGGGTTAACTGTCCCTGCATATATTGGAATATGGAAACTAGCAAATGAAGTATCAGTAGAAGATGTATATGCTACAACCTTACCTTGATATGATTGAGTGGGAACTAAATTTGTGATAACAAAATTCGTATCAGTCAAATTTTGTGATATCAAAGTATTAGAAAGATACACCTTATACCTTAATGTTGTACCCGCAGGCTTAGTTGGCACCGTCCATTTTATAGTATCCGAAGTTTGAGTTCGTGGCAATACTGTTACATTAAATTGGCCAATAACACCTGTGCCTCCACTTGGCGGGTTATTGTCTACAGAAAAATCTTTTTTGCATGAGAAAATAAAAGACAAAAAGATAAAATAAATGATTGCAGTTAATTTGTTGGTCATAAAAAAATTCTGTTTAGTATTGTAAATGTACGACTTATTAAATGTCGGCCTGCTGTCGCATTGCAGGCAACGTCTCGGGCTTGCCGCAGTACGGGAGTCGTAGCTGGTCTGCCCGGTGATGTTGCAAGTTAAAGGAACAAAATATTAATGATACCGAAAAGCTAATTATCAATTACGGCCGCACCATCATAACTGAAGTTGCATAGCGATCAAATGCCTGGAGCATACCCAGTTGGCCCGTATTGCGGCAAGCCCGTGTTAGCTGCACGTGCCTATGTGAAAGCCTGAAAAGTTTAATAAACCTAAATGGTGCAAAACGCAAGAAAAGATGAGTAAAGATTTTTTGTTGAGAGTTTTAGCGGTTGTTGAAAAGTGCTGCCGGCATTGCAATACCCATGTTGGCTGTAGTAATTGTTCGTGATGTCAATTTCTCGATTAAAAAAATAAAGGGTCGGATGTAGTTAGAGTGTCAATACATTCGTTTAATTTATTTTCAACCTCCGAATAAAATTGGTTGTCAAATTCTTCAAAATGTTTTTCAAGTCTGAACTTATCACCATTTATATTGTCCGATAAGGGCTCGTTACTTAAAGTGTTTGTATGAAATGGTTTTGATGTTATTTATTGGGATTAGTGTGCCGTTACAAAAGAAACTATGCAATGAGTTTGTAAACCTCAAAACGTATTCTCCTTTTGTAATTGGGCTTTCATACGAATGAACTTGTTTTTGTTCAAAAGTAAATCTGCGTTCACCTTCCCATTTTTGTATAACACTGCGGATGATTTGTAATGCTTCGTCTTTCATAATTTTAGTCTGTGTCCTTTTTATTTTTATTAGCTCCCTCTATTCTGTCAAACCCTGATTTAACATAATTGAATAAATTAGCAATATTTTGGTTGACAATATTTAAGTTGTTATTAATAGAGCTTGTGCTACTACTTAATGAAATATTATCAACTTTCTTTTCCAATTCACCAATTAGAGTTCCGATGTTGTAAAAGTCCATTGTCCCAACAACGCTGCCACATTTGCTACATTGCACAAACAATAATTTGTAATTTGATTTCGTGGGTGCATTTTCTGTCACCTCAAAATAAGTGTTGTCACACTTAGGGCATTTTGAATAAGCCATATTTTATTTTTTAAATGATTAGTGTCTAAATATTATTACAGCCAACGTCCGGGGCTTGCCGCAGGCTGGGTATTTGTAGCTGTGTCCGACCCCATGACGATTTACATTAAAGGAACAAAATTTTATTTAAAACGAAAAGCGAATTATTAAACGGTCAAACCCATAGCCAATGATTGATAGCGATGCCGAAGAAAGTTTGTCATGCCCAGCTTGCGGCAAACCCATGTTGGCTGCAGTAAGTTTATTTGTCTATCACGATAATTTCTACCCACTGGAGACCTTTTATACCGCTGCCTGGAATTCCAGTCCCACATGAACCTATACTTTCAATATACCAACCCTCACCAGAGGTTTTACATGCTGTTGGGTCTGCCCATTTACCAAAATTGACTTTATGTTTAACAGGGTCATTTAGCCGATAATTGTCAATACTGCCACCCGCCGGGGAATTATTATCATATCCGGCATAAGCTCCTGATAAAACATAAACATTTAAATCATAAGTTGGAGTCTTAAGTCCTTTAGATTCCAAACTTTCTTTTTCGTAAAGTCTAACTATTCTGTACTTGGGCTTTTGTGGAAAGGCTGCAATATCAACAGATTTCGTAACGGTTGTGTTGTTGTATTTAAATTCTATCGTAAATCTTGAAGTTTGATTTGGGTCAATTCGATTTAATATAAAGGATTTGTCAGTACCTTGAATAAGTAAGCTTTTCTTTAATTTAATGTCATCCGGTGAAACTGTCAGATTTTCGGACTTAATATTTGCAATTGTGATTTTATCTCTACTAATTCCAATTGCATCATACTTTAATTTAACAACAACTGATTTGTTATCTGCTGAGGAAAGGAAAAGTGATAAACCTTCTTTCTTGTTGCATAGTTCAAGGCACGTATTGTATGCTTTCAAAACGTCTCGGCTAAATTTTTTGCTCAAATAATTTAAACTCTCAGCTTGACTATATTTAAAATCAGTGTGTGCAGTTAGATTTTTTTTATATTGTTTAAAGTATTTAAAATCCTGAACTGCTTCAACAGGAATTCCTTCATACGGAAACTTTGCACTTCCAAAAAATGACACGCTTTTTTCATTCAATTCATTCTCTTCCAATGAGTTTATGTAATGGAGGGCCGTAGTCCTATCCCAATTAAATTCCAGATAGTCTTGCACTAATACGGCGTTGCAATCGCATTGACAAAAGCAGTTTCCTGTAATGAACAACATACAGGAAAGAATAATGAACTTTTTCATAATGTTGAGTTTTGGTGATTAAGTTTGGTGTGTTTTATTGCAGCCAACGTCCGGGGCTTGCCGCAGTTTGGGTATTTGATGCTGTGTCCGGTGACGATGCAATAAAGAAACGCAATTTTAACGAGAACGTAAAGCCAATTATTAAACGGTCAAGCCCCACAACAAAAGATTGGTAGCGGACTGTTGCCGAAGAAAGTTTGTCATGCCTAGCTTGCTGCAAACCCATGTTATAGGCAGTTTTATAATGCTTGGTCGCATAAAAACACATGAGAACTATCTTTCCAAAAAAACAATGTTTGCTGATTGTCTTGATCAAATTTGATGCTTAATTTATTTAAACTATCACCAAGAACTTGGGGAGTCCACCAGATAGGTTTATCGCCAAAGGAATTTAGAAAGGTTAGTGAATCTGATTTGCTATATACCGTAGCTTGGTATTTCTTTAAATTTATTATTCTCGACAATTCAGCAGGACATAGGGTTAATTCCATCCAAATACAACAGTCTACTTTAGGAATTACCTGGTCTTTGAAATTGTTAACAGTAATACACCCACCTAGTGGTTTTTTAAATAGTAGAGTGTATACTTCATCAGATGACTTGGTGCTGGAGTTACGTATTATTCTAGAAATATCAGTTTTTATCTTGTCGATTCCTGTATAAAGGGAAAGTGATACAATAGCAGACAAGCTAATTATGATATATAAAAGGATTTTTTTTTTAGAAAATCTACTTGGCGTTATTGCAATGCAGAGTAGGAATATGAAGAAACCTGATATTAATGTTGCTAATAGAATTGTGTGAGCCATCATATGCTTGTACATTTTCAGAGTGTTCGCAAAAATTGCCTATAACGTTCAGGGCTTGCCGAAGTACGGGAATTAGTATTCCGTCCGCCCGGTATCGATGATGATTAAAAAATCTGAAGTTGAAGATAACAACAAAAAGCTAAATAGATAATGTCGAGCTGGATATGAAGTACAGTAGAATTACAAAAGCCGAAGATAACTTCCGTCCGCCCGTATTTTGGCAAACCCCCTGTTGTACGTTTGCCCTTTCCTCTGTCTGTTAGTAGAGTGTTGTATTTTAACTGTGTCAACCTAAAGACTGTTACCCAAGCCGAGCGAGAAGGCAAGATCTTTGGCAGGTTGGCTTCTGTGTTGTGGGTTTTGTGTGCCTGCCAATGTGCTTGCCTTGTGGCGTTGGCTATTAGAGACTTAGCCTATTGTGTCCAAGCGATGTTACTCGCTGTCAATTATTTCTTTTACTTTATTTTCCAACACTTTTTTGTCAGGCAAATACACTTGATATTTTGAAACAAAAATTTTGTTGGCAAGTCCACCTGTGGCATATTTTACAGTATATTCATGTTTGTCTGCCGCAATGATAATTCCTATTGGTTCGTTGTCACCTTCTGTATTTTCTTCTTCTTTAAAATAATTCAAATATAGGTTCATCTGTCCAATATCTTGGTGCTTAACTTTCCTTGTTTTAAGGTCTATAAGAACAAAACATTTAAGTATGCGGTGATAAAAAACGAGGTCAATAAAATTGTGCTCATTGTCAACCGTAATTTTAAATTGTCTTGCTACAAATGAAAAGCCTTTGCCCAGTTCCAATAAGAATTTTTGCAGGTTATCAACAAGTTTCTTTTCAAGCCCCTTTTCTTTAAGAATCTTGTCTTTAGGCAATTCAAGAAACTCAAAAACATAGGGGTCTTTAATAGCGTCTTTTGCTACAATTAATTCGTGTCCTTTTTCTGCTAAAGCCAATACTCCTTTTTTATCTTTGCTTAAAGCTAAGCGTTGAAATAAAGCAGAGTCAATTTGTCGTTTCATTTCTCTGAAACTCCAATTCTCTTTGATTGTTTGCTTTTCGTAGAAACCTCTAGCCAAGTCTTCCGAAACGGTCAGTAATTCAGCATAATGGCTCCAACTCAATTTTCCAGACACTGTCTGGAATTTTTGGTATTTGGTATAAAATAACCTGCACAAATAAATATTACTTTTGCTGAAACCCTTACCGTATTTAGTTTTTAAGTCTTTGGCAAGACTGGTTAATAATGCACTTCCATAATCAGCTTTTTCTTTTCCATGCTGTTCAAATTCAACAATGTGTCTGCCAATTTCCCAATTCGCTTTTACTAATTCAGTATTGATAGCTTTTATTGCATTCTCTTTTGCTTTTTGCAAAGTAGAACCAATATTAACAAGTAATTGATTGTATTTATTAACAGATGGTTTCATGATTTGAATTTATCCGATAAAATATTTTGCGCTTTTTTCAATAAACTTAAAATTAAGTTTCTCTATATCGTCATTGTCTGCGTATTTCTCAAAAGGATTTATATCAGAGAGAAAAACAACCCTGTCGGTTGCAGTTGCTTTTCCTTTTGTGTCTGCCCAAATTCTCGTTGTTTTATCTGTGTCAGAAATTGCATCATTAATGCACCAAACATTTTTGAAAATTTTATGTTCCAGCCTGGAACCGCTGCTGATTAAAGATATAAAAGTACAGGTTAACAAACAAAAGCCCAGCAATGTTTGTCCAGACCAGATGAAGCACAACAGCGATAAAATGCTCATTGCTCCAATGTCCAGCCAGCCTTGCAGCAAACCCAATGTTGTGCGTTCGTTTTTGTCACTCTACACTTTTTTTGTTTTGCTAAACAACTCTTTATTAAAAGATAAAGTCCGCCTGCAAATGAAGCTGCTGCAATTCCCCAAATAATCCAGTCTTGTGTCATGTGCGGTCGGAACATTAGATGTCCGTGCATTCCTGATAGATAAATCATGAAGCACATGAAAGTGATAAAAAAAAGTAGCAATGCAATGACTATTTTCATTTGTTATGTTTTTGTCAGCCTTTGCCAACAAATCTTGTGTCTAAATAAATTTCGCAAAGAATAAGGAGTGAAATAAAAATTGCAAAGTGAATAAAGGTTTTTGTCACCCTTGCTCTGTCACCTTTATAAACAAAAAATGATAGTCTGATAATTGTCAACAATGAACCAACGGCAATTAGTAATTTATACAATGCAAAAATTATTCTGTCTGTGCGATAATAATAGTACATGTCACCGTTCATGCCTGGTCTTTCAGTAAACGTTGCAAAAGAAATCCATCCATAACTTACAAAAAGAAGTCCGCAAGCAATGATAATAAGAAGTGTCAAAGTGAAATGGAATATGTTAAGTTGAGTTTTCAAAGTCGATTGATTAATTGTTGAAGATGTCACTTTAAAATGACGCACAACGTAAAGCATTGGCGTCAGTAGCGGTATTAGTATTCCGTCCGCCTGGTTGCAATGCCGGTTTAGTTTATGAATATGAAACTAAGAAAAACTTGTGAGAAAAAGTCAACTGGTAACTGAAGCTAGAGTAGGAGATGAAGCTGAAGATTTAAAGTCAAGCCGCTATTGCGCCAATGCACTGTTAGGTGCCGTTTTGCAAACTTCTTCCAAACCACTTGGTATTATTTTATTGCGTATATTTTATAACTTACTCCAGTCTGTGTAATAGTGCCAAAGCCAACTGTTATAGTATGATTTAGCCAATCGTACTTAGCCGAGTTTGTCTCAAAAATTGCGTTAGTTCTGAAATAATAACGGGAAGGATTTATTTGAAAACCTTTTCCCGATTTAATCGTCTTATATGTTTCTTCATCAGTATTTAAATAACCAGTGTATGTACAATATATAGTAGCGCTGTCATCAGTTTGAAGAACAAGCCTGACGTCAAGTTTTAGTGTTGTTGGATTTATGAATGTCGCAAAATCACCTCCAATCGGCAACACTTTGCCATTTATTTTACCGTTTATATTTCCACCGGTTACGGAATAAATAACTTTTGATCCCGCCACAACTGGTGGACGAATAAGGTTAGCATTTAACTCAAAAATTTCTTCGGCATTAATTTGCTGAGCAGAAAGTGTTCTGGGTAAAAAAATGCAAATAAGGCAACAAGCATATAGAAGGATAACTTTTTGCATAATCGACGGTTTAGTTTTTATTTAATTTTCGAAAATAAGAAAGGATTGATTAATGGCACCTAACGTCCGGGGCTCCGCAGTTTGGGTATTTGTAGCTGTGTCCGCCCGGTGACGATGCCAATTAAAGAAACGAAATATTATTGTTACAACCAAAGCTAGCCTGCGCACTACGAGCGTAGCAAACTGCGCAGGCGAATTAATAAACGGTCTCGCCAATAGCCGATGATTGATAGCAATATGCTGCTGAAGTTACCTGGTCATGCCCAAATTGCGGCAAACCCATGTTGTACGCAGCCATATCACATCGGATAATGTTTTAAATATTCGACTTTGGGGTTAATTTTTGTCCACTTGTCAATGTCTACCCAATTATAGCCTTCACTTAAAGGGATAACTGGTAGTTCAATGTCGTCTAACGAATATTGCTGCTCTTCAAAGCTTGCAGGAAATGCAAAACTCTCAATATAGTTTTTGTCTAGTTGTAGAATTAATTTGTCGAAAATTTCCTTGTCAAACTTTTTATAATTGCTTAACAGAAAGTCTGCAAACATTTTAAAAACAACAGTACCATATTCATAAGGTGTTATTGAGTGGTCAATATCGTCAGCTATAACACTTAGCGTAGCCCATTTTTCTACTTTCTCAAATGGTCTAAAGCCTTTTTGTCCAAAAAAAAATCTTGTCTCAGTCGCAAATGGGCTTGTATATGGAAATGGAAACTTTCTATTTTTAGGGATTGAAGGTGAAAAGGAAAGAGTAAATACGTAAACATATTTGTCACTTTGCAACACTTTGCTAGGCTTCAATAAATTTTCATTAATGATGTCAAAGACATACTCACTCACTTTATGTGAAATACGAGGTCGAGCCAAAAGGCTTTTATAATTAACACCCCAACTTCTTTTTATTATGAATGACATTTGTAATTATTAGGGTCTTGTAAACTTACGCCCAACGTCGAGCATTGGCGAAGTACGGGAATAGTAGTTGTGTCCGCCTGGTGCTGAACTTACTTAAAGATGAGTATTTATTTTGTGACTAACAAAACCAGCCTGCGGCACTATGTGCGTAGCCGAAATCCGCTGGCGGATAGGTAAACGGTCAAGCCGATGAATAATGATTGGTAAAGATTTGTTGATGATTGCACTTCCGTCCGCCCGTATTTTGCCAATGCTTTGTTGGGCGATCGTGCTTGTTTGTTAAGTGCAATTATGTGAATTTATAATTATTCTTTTGGATCGGATAAGTCATATAAATATGCAGCTGCCTCAAAATCTTCAGTGCCACCATATGGATCTTTTATTTGCCCTATTTCTTTGCCTATAACATTTCCCATATATTGTTTGATGCTATCTGGGAATGGTTGTGTCTCTGTCCATTGAGTATAAAAAAACCAAACCCTTTTATTGCCTTTTAATTTGTCAATTTCCCGCAAATAACTTGTTA